>NZ_RAVY01000317.1:0-7049 GCF_003611625.1 Corallococcus sp. CA054B | reverse complement strand
CCGTCGTCCCCACGCACACGTCCTGCCTCCCCGTGTACCGGCTGAGCACCACCCCCAGTCCCGCCACCAGACTCATGAAGAGCGTCGCCTGCTGCTCCCGGCTGCACCGCGCCAGCTTCTCCGCCAGCCCCGACGGGTAGCGGTGGCGCACCGTCGCCGCCCTCCACGCCCGGCTCGCCGTGCGCGGCGCGTCGTAGGGCAACTCCAGCCCGTCCTCGTACCCCTCCAGCTTCCCCTTCCAGTACGCCAGGTGCTCCGCCAGCGGCTGCCCTCGCTGCCATACCGCGTAGTCTCCGTACTGCACCCGCAGCGGCGCCAACGCCCCTCCCTCCCCTCGCGCCGCCACCGCGTACAGGTGCCTCAACTCCTCCAGCATCACCCCGAAGGACCACCCGTCCGTGATGATGTGGTGCAGCGTGCTGACGAGCACGTGCTCCTCCTCCGTCACCCGCAGCACCGCGGCCTTCACCAGCCGCCCCGTCTCCAGCGAGAACGTCCCCCGCGACAGCTCACTCACCACCGCCTCCACCTGCCCCGCCTTCACCTCCCGCACCAGCAGCTCCACCTCCCACGCCTCTCCGATGAGCTGCACCGCTTCCTTGCCGCCCGGCGGCACCACGAAGCGCGTGCGCAGCGTCTCGTGCCTCGCCACCAGCCCCCGGAAGGCCTCCTTCAGCGCCTCCAGCGAGAAGCCCTTCCCCAGCAGCCGCAGCGTCCAGGTGATGTTGTAGCTGCTCCGCTGCTCCGGCATGTGCGTGTGCACGAACCACAGCCGCTCCTGCGCGTAGGACAGCGGCAGCCCCTCGCCCCGCTCCACCCGCTCCACTCTCCTCCCGCCTCCACCGCCCTGCTGCCGCAGCACCTCCACCGCCCGCGCCAGCTCCTCCAGCACCGGCGCCTCGAAGAGCAGCGTGATGGGCACCCGCACCCCCAGCTCCCTGCGGATGGCCGACACCACCTGCATGGCACTCACCGAGTGCCCTCCCAAGTCGAAGAAGTTGTCCTGGTGCCCGACGTCTGGGGCCTTCAGTGCCTCCCGCCAGATGTCGGTGATCCGCGCCTCCAGCTCGCTCGCCGGCACGGCGCTCGCCTCCGGCGTGATGCCTTCCGCCTCGGGCATTGGCAGCGCGGCGAGATCCACCTTCCCACTCAGCGTCAGCGGGAGCGCATCGAGCACCACGAAAGCAGAAGGAATGAGCGCGACCGGGAGATGCCGCAGCAACAGCAGGCGCAGCTCCCGCACGGACAAGCGTCGCGCGTCCTCCATCACCAGATAGGCGACGAGTCGAGGCTCCTTTGACAGCCCCTCCTGGATGACCACGACCGCCTGTCGTGCACCGGCCCTCGCGCGCAGGACCTCTTCGATTTCGCCCGGCTCGATCCGGATCCCACGCAGCTTGAGCTGTCGGTCCACCCGGCCGAGGAAGTCGAGCCGTCCATCGGCCGTCCAGCGCACCCGGTCGCCCGTCCGGTACATGCGCGCACCCGGAGTGCCCGAGAAGGGCTCCGGCACGAAGCGCTCGGCGGTGAGGTCCGCTCGTCCCAGGTAGCCGCGGGTCACGCCGGGTCCCGCGACGTACAGCTCTCCTTCCAGCTCCGGCGCCACCGGCCGCAGCTCCGCGTCGAGCACGTAGACCCGCGTGTTCTGGATGGGACGCCCGACGGAGGGGCGTGCTTCGCCTCCGGAAGCGCGCTCCAGGCTGGCGCAGACGGTTACCTCCGTGGGGCCGTAAGCATTGACGAACGTGCGACCGGCGCCCCAGCGCGCGACCATTTCCCGCGAACAGGCCTCTCCCGCGGAGACGAGCGTCGCGAGCTCCGGCAACCGCTCCTCCGGCAGCGACTCCAGCACCGAGGGCGGCAGGGTCACCATCGTGATGCGCTCGTCCCGCAGCACACGCAAGAGCTTCGGCCCGGGCGGGACGGCCTCGGGCGGGGTCAAATGCAGGGCCGCCCCCGACAGGTGCGCCATCAGGAAGTCCCACACCGACGCATCGAACGAGCTCGACGCGTATTGAAGTACGCGGTCTCCCGGCCCCAGCCCGAAGATGCGCCGCTGGGCCGCCGCCAGGTTGCAGGCGCCCCGATGGGGAACGAGGACCCCCTTGGGCCTGCCCGTCGAGCCCGAGGTGTAGATGATGTACGCCAGCTGCTCCGGCTTCGGAGGCGGCTCCAGCGGCGCCCCCTCCTGCTCGCGCGAGAGGTCCTCCGCCAGCGCGTCGATGCAGAGCCGGGGGAGTTCGACGCTCGACAGCCTCTCCGCGAGCGACGTCTGGGTCAGCATGCAGCCCGCGCGCGCGTCCGCGAGGATCCACTCCAGGCGCTCACGCGGGGCCAGCGGATCAAGCGGAAGATAGGCGCCCCCCGCCTGGAGGATGGCCCAGAACGCCACCACCGCGTCGGGACCTCGCTCGAGGCACACCGCCACCGGGACCTCCGGACGCACGCCTTCGCGGCGCAGTCGGGCCGCCAGCCGTGAGGCCCGCGCCTGAAGCTCCTGGTAGGAGAAGGAGCTTCCCTGGAAGGAGACCGCGACCGAGCCCGGCGTGGCCCGAACCTGCTGGTCCAACAACTCCGGCAACGAGGCACCGTCCGGATAGGGCTCGCCGGTCTCGTTCCACTCGACCAGCACTCGGCGCCACTCCGCTTCAATCACCGTCGACACACTGGCCAAGGTATTCCTCCCACCGCTTCCTCGGGCAACGCGGCTGAGCCAGCCGGGCGCTCACCCTACGTTCGCCGCATCAGCGGACCTGCTCCGCCGGGCTTCCGCGAAGTCGCTCGGGTGGGTCACCGACCCCGGCCCCGGAGACAAGGATGCAGCCAAACGCATCCAGGGACCGGATTTCGCGCCAGCAAGATTTGTCGTTGCGGACGACCAGCGGCGTGCAGCCGAACGTCTGGGCAACGTCGTCCGCAAGGTCCCAGCTAAACGAATCGTAGTGGCCGATGATGAGGCAGCGCATGGACCATGTGCCTTTCCCAGCCATCAGGTGCGTTGGGGGAGGGTTCCTTTCCAGAGCGAGCTCCGCTCGGCGGCACCGGGCACCCAATGTCCCCCTCGCGAGGAGAAGTTCCTCTCGGGTCACACCAATTCCAGAATCTGCCAGCCCCGTCTCCTATCCGTCAATGATCGGACCCTTTTCGCTTCGTGACGGTAGGGCCGTCTTGACTCACGCGCGCCAGCAAGGCCGTCAGGGTATCGCAGGCATGCGCGGCAGGTTGCCAGCCATCGGCGAAGCGAAGCGCTGTGCCAGCGTGGCCAGCCATGTCGCGGACGGAGCAATCCAGGCAGCGAATTGCCCCGGCGTCAGCTGGATTGGTGGAGGCGCGGGAAAACAAATCCGGTGTCGATGGACCCGGCCGCCGCGCAGCCGCAGCAGTGATTCAGAGAGGGCGCTTCATGCCCTCGTGGCTCGCCACGAATCCCAGCCGCGCGTAGAAGCGCTGGGCTTCGTGGCGGCGCTTGTCGGTGGTGAGCTGGATCAGCGTGCAGCCCCGGGCCCGGGCACGCCCCATCGCCTCGTTCATCAACGCCTCTCCAATGCGCTGCCCGCGCAGATCCGAGCGCACGCGCACCTCCTCCACCAGTGCCCGCCGGATCCCGCCGCGGCCCAGGCCCGGGATGTACGTGACCTGAAGCGTGGCGATGACCTGCCCGTCCTGCTCGCCCACGATGATCTCGTTGTTCGGGTCGGCGGTGATCTCCTTGAACGCGGCATCGACGGCGGGAGTGACCTCCTCGGCGTAGCCGGTGCGCGAGCGCGCGATGTCGTCATTCGCGAGCAGCGCGATGATGGTGGGCAGGTCGGTGAGGCGGGCGTTGCGGAAGGTCGTGGGGGGCATGGCGATAAGCCTATTCTGGATGCGGCCCCTGGAGTTCCCGTCGCATGCATGACGGAGCGGCGGGCCAGGCCTTGCTCATGGGGCGGTCCGTACGCATGACCATGCCATGGCCACTTCGCTCCCGCCCGGGAATGCTCCCTCCGGAAGGATGCTCGCGCTCGCCTTCACGGCCGTGGTGTGCAGCTTCGTCGCGGCGAGCTTCGTGGTTCAGCGCGCCTCCGCGCAGATCGGCGATCTCTCCGAGGGCATCATCTTCAATTCGGGGCCGAGCATCGAGCACCTGGCGCAGATTCGAAGGGCCGTGCTCGAAGTGGAGCTGAGCCTCGAACGCTATCTTCGCGAGCCCGGGAACAGGCGAGAGGCGGAGCGGACGCTGGAGGCGGACCTGACGCGCTTGAAGGACGCGGCGCGCGCATACCTGGACCTCCCACCGGTCCCCGGCGAGGAGCCGCTGCGCCTGGACATCCAGGCCTCCTGGCTCCAATTCGAGCAGCGGGTCCAGAAGGCGCGTTCCCTGGCGGATGCCCCACGGAACGCCAATGCGGCCGCGGCAGTCGGCAGGGACATCGTGGTGGCGCGCCAGCACTTCCTTGAATCCGTCACCCGCGCCATCGAGCACGATGCCATCTATGGACGGACGCTCGCGGGGAACATCCTGGAGACGCGCCAGAACACCCGCAGGCTCGCCACCGCCCTCAACGTCGTCTGCGGCACGGTCGCCATCATCATGGCGTGGTTGCTCCATCGTCAGGCGCGCACGCGACGAGCGCTCTTCGATGCACACGCCCGGTTCCTGCGCGAACGGGCCGCGGAGCTGGAGCACTTCGCGGGCCGCGTCGCCCACGACATCCGGAACCCGCTGTCCGCGGCGCGCATGGCCTCCGAGCTGGCCATCCGCCGGAGCGACGAGGGCCCGGTGGCGCAGTCCATCCGCCGCATCATCCGGAGCCTCCAGCGGGCGGACGCCATCACCGGCGCGCTGCTCGAGTTCGCACGGTCCGGGGCGAAGCCAGACCCGGGAGCCCGGACCGCCCCCAGCGAGGCCATCGCCGACACGATGGACGGCTTCGCGGCTGAAGCGGAGCACGCCCGGATCGAGTTCCACGTCGAGCCGCTCCCGGAGGTCCTCGTCGCGTGTGGCTCCGGCGTCTACCTGAGCCTGCTCGGCAACCTGCTCCGCAATGCAGTGAAGTACATGGGCGACGCCACGACCCGGCGCATCACCGTCCGGGTGACCACCGGCAGGGGCACCTTCGTCCGCACCGAGGTCATCGACACCGGCCCTGGGATTGCCCCGGAGCTGCTGCCCTCCTTGTTCGAGCCCTACTTCCGGGGCGCGACCGATGGCGCCGAAGGGCTTGGCCTGGGGCTCGCCACCGTGAAGCGGCTGGCGGAGGGCCACGGGGGGCGCGTCGGCGTCACGTCCGAGCCAGGGAGGGGCAGCACGTTCTGGTTCGAGCTGCCGCGAGCGGGCCCCGCCTGGGAGCTCGGCGCGGATGACGGCGAGTTCGCGGCGGGTACCCCCGAGCGAGACGTCACGCATCTCCAATAGCCGCGGGACGGGCCTTGAGGAGGTGACGTGAGCAGGGCGAGGAGTCAGGCCGCGGGTTGCTCGGCCAGTCCGGGCGGAGCGGACACGGCGAGGACATGCAGCCGCCGCTTCCCTCCCGGGACCTCCCACTCGATGCGCTGCCCCTCAGAGAGTCCGAGCAGCGCACTGCCGATGGGCGCGAGGACGGAGACGCAGTCCGCCCCGGTGCGCGCCTCCTGCGGGTAGCAGAGCTTGAGCTGACGGCGCATGCCCGTCTCGTCCTCGAAGACCACGGTGCTGTTCATCGCCACGACGCCGGGGGGCAGCGGCTCCACCACCTCCGCGCGGGCAAGCTCCTGGTCGAGGCGCTCGAGGAAGAGCGCGTCGCGCCCGGCCTCCTGCTGGTCGAGGATGCGCTGGAGGGAGTCGAGGTCCGCGGGGCTGATGAGGATTCGGGGATTGCGGCTCATGTCTGTCCTTTCTTCGGGGTCGCGGGTTTCCTGGGAGGGGTTGCGGGGGCGGGAGGCGTCAGCCGGCCATCGTGCCGGTCCACGAGGGCGGGTCACTCGCCGGGAACGATCCCTCGGAGGAGAGGTCCACGGCCTGGAGACGTCGCTGCCGACGCCGCTCCGCGCGCGCGAGCTCCAGGTTCGTGATGACGCCGGATACCTGCCCGTCCTCGCCCACCACCACGGCGATCCGGACGCCGGCGCGAGCCATGCGCGGAGCAAGCCGCGCGAGGCGCTCGTCCTCGCGTGAGAGGATGAAGTGGCTGCTGGCCAGGTCCCCGACGCCATGGAGAGGGTATCCCTGGGCCGCGAGCTCGGCGCCCAGGATGAGCCGGCGCAGCGTCACCAGTCCGCGGATCCGCTTCGCGTCCGCGATGACGATGAAGCCGTGGCCCGAGCGGGCCATGCGTGCCGCCGCCTCGCGCAGCGGCGTCCAGGGATCGAGCACGGCGATGTCGCCGAGCATGAACTCGCGAACGAACGTAGACATGGAAGACTCCCGTGGAGAGATTGTGAAGACGTGACGCGGGCAGGCCCCGGGCCTGTGCGGCGGACCGTGCACGCGGGGTGATGGGATGTCAGGCGGGTCTGGCCGTCAGCGGCGCTCGGCTAGCGAGACGCGACGGCCAGCGTCCCAAGCCAGGCGGCGGCCCTGTGGCGCATGGAGCGAGGCACACGCGGACCCTGCCCGTTCAATCGGATACTGAACGAAGCGAGGGTTGGGCACGTGCGCACGTCAAAGCTCCCGTGAGGTGGTGAGGCCGTCAGCAGCGCCCTGACAGCGGGCGGACCTGCCGATCCTCGGTGACAACCCATGAGGGCGACAGCATGTTCCCGGCGTGAGCCCGCGCCGTCTCAAGCACCGGATGAGAGGTCCGCTAGAGGGAGAACCTCACGCCCACCCGTTCATGCAGCAGATGAACGCTCGTGCCGAGCACCCGCACGTAGGTATAGGCAGCCTGCACGTTGAGCGAGAACCACCGGTTGGGATGCCACTCCACCCCGGCCCAGACCTCCGGGAAGGCGCCCAGGCGCGACTCGAAGTTGGGATCGTCGGAATCGCCGTCGTCATCATCGAAGTCGAAGTCGAGCGATTGCACGGTGGTGACGAGAGGAAGCCCCAGGAACTCCCTGCCCGCCCCCGCGGCCCCGAGCTTCAGCCC
>NZ_RAVY01000316.1:0-7098 GCF_003611625.1 Corallococcus sp. CA054B | reverse complement strand
GCCGTCCCCCGCCCCCGCCGCCGAGCAGGCTCCGCGCGACGTCTACGCGCTGGACGACGCCGCCTTCGTCGCCCAGGCCCGCCGCGACCTGGAGACGCTGCGCCAGGGGACGGAGGGGCTGCGCCGGCTCAAGGAGGAGGCCTTCCGCTCCAAGGCGCTGTACCAGCGCGGCAAGGACGCGCCGTACACCCCGGACGAGAAGCAGCTGCTGGTGTCCACCTGGGCCGCCTTCTTCGACTGCTTCGTCTCCACGGAGGTGGTGCGCCAGCGCTACTGGGACTTCCTCAAGGTGCCCACCCTCACCCAGCCGAAGAAGCACGCCTGGGGCTTCCTCCTCACCCACGCCGCGCTCGCGTCGGAGCTGGCGCAGGGGATGGCCTTCGCGGACCTCACCGGGGGACAGGCGCAGCTGGAGGTGCTGCTGGACGAGCCCGGCCCCGAGTACGGCCTGCCCGCGCGCGCCTTCAGCCGCTTCAAGAAGAAGGTCGTCCACGTGGGCACCAGCACGCAGCTCTTCACGGGCGACGGCTACCGCGCGACGCTGCACCCGGTGCTGGCGAAGGCCGGCGTGATGAACGAGCCCGGCGTCCCCGCGCTCTTCCAGAGCATGCGGCAGGACAGCAAGGCGGCCCGCGCGCGCCTCCTGAAGCGCGGCCCGGTGCTCTTCGCCAAGGCCGCGGCGGACCTCACCCAGGACACCACCGCCCGCGCGGTGTTCCCGGTGCAGAAGACCGTGGCGGAGTGGATGGGCGACACGCGCGTGCACCGCTCCGGCAGGCCGCTCATCTCCCGGGAGCAGGTGCTGGCGCTGCTGCCGCGCATGGCCCCGGGCGACGTGATGGTCGCGCGGCAGAACTGGTTTTTGTCCAACATCGGGCTGCCGGGCTTCTGGCCGCACGCGGAGCTCTACGTGGGCACCGCGCAGGAGCTCTCCCAGACGTTCGACGCGGATCCGGCGGTGAAGGCCTGGGTGGCCACCCTGCCCGGCCATCCGGAGACGTTCACCGCCCACCTGGCGAAGGCGTTCCCCGCGAAGTGGGCCGAGTACACCGGCAAGGACGCGCACGGGGACCCGCTGCGCATCATCGAGTCCATCAGCGAGGGCGTGAGCTTCACCGGCGTGGAGCACGGCATGCACGTGGACTACCTGGGCGTGCTGCGGCCCCGGCTGTCCCAGGTGGACAAGGCCCGCGCCATCCTGCGCGCCTTCACCTTCCAGGGCCGGCCGTACGACTTCAACTTCGACTTCTTCTCCGACCAGTCCCTGGTGTGCACGGAGCTGGTGTGGAAGTCCTACGCCCCGTCGAAGGACATGAAGGGCCTGGACATCCCCCTGGTGAGCGTGGCGGGACGCAGGACGCTGCCGGCGAACGAAATCGTGCGCGTGTTCGACGCCGAGTACGGCCAGCCCGGGCGGCAGTTCGACTTCGTCGCCTTCCTGGACGGGCGGGAGGGCTCGGCGGACGCCGTCGAAGCAAACGCCGAGTCCTTCCGTTACACCTACCGGCGGATGAAGTGGGACATCGCCCAAGACTGAGGCTAGAGGCACGACACCATGACGGAAGACACGGCGAACGAGTTCCTGGCCCTGGCCTCCCCCCTCTATGAGCGGATGATTGCCCAGCAACAGGCGAAGGTGCTCAAGCTGGCGCGCGAGGCGGTGCCCAACATCGGGCCGGAGGAGCTGCGCAACCCGCACGACTTCCCCGAGCTGAAGGAGCACCCGACCTTCGAGTTCGAGGACGGCATCCTGGCGGGACTCATTTCGGCCCAAATGGCCCTGCGTGCGGAAATCAAGGGCCGGCTGCCCGCGGCCCCCCCGGGCATCTGACGCCCGCCTGCCTGCTTTTGCCGTGAGGAGCATTCGTGGGTTACTGGTGCGCACCGTGAGCTTTTCCTCTGGTTTTGGCCCTCCGCTGGCGCGCGAGCGGTTGGTGTCTTCCCTGGCCGCGGATCCACCGCGGCTGGACCTGGCGGCTCTCGCCATCGCGACGTTGGGCCGAGAGGACCTGGATGCTCCGGCGTGTCTCCGGACGCTGGACGCGCTCGCCGCGCGGGTGCAGCTGGAGGCGGAGCGCCTGCGCGAGAAGGGCGAGGCCCTGGCCCCGCTGCGCGCCCTGCGCCACGTGCTCGCGGACATCGAGGGCTTCCGCGGCAACGAGGACGACTACCACTCCCCGGACAACAGCTTCCTGGACCGGGTGCTGGAGCGGAAGGTGGGGCTGCCCATCACCCTGTCGGTGCTCTACCTGGAGGTGGCGCGCCGCGCGGGCATCCCGCTGTACGGTGTGCCCTTCCCCGGTCACTTCCTGGTGGCGTGCGACGCGGGCGACCACAAGCTGGTGATGGACCCCTTCCACCACGGCGACATCCTCACGGAGCACGGCTGCGAGGAGCTGCTCAAGCGCGTGGCGCCGCAGCTCAAGTTCGACCGGGCCATGCTCGCGCCCGCGCCGGTGGAGCTCATCGCGTACCGCATGCTGTCCAACCTGCGCCGCGTGTACCTGGGGCGCGACGACAGCCAGCAGGGGCTGGCGGTGGTGGACCTGCTGCTGCTCCTGGCCCCGGACCATCCGGGAGAGCTGCGCACCCGCGCGTCGCTGCTCACCACGCTGGGCGCCTTCCGCGCGGCGCTCAAGGACGTGGAGCGCTGCCTGGAGCTGTCCCCGGACGCGCCGGACCGCGAGCGCCTGGAGCTGTCCGCCCGGGAGCTGCGCGAGCGCGCCGAGTTGCTCAACTGAAAGAAAGGGAATCCGTCGAATGTCGTCCGCGCCCGAGTCGCCCAAGTCCCAAGTGAAGCCCTGGCCGCGCCTGCGCCGGGGGTTGGAGCACGACTTCACGGTGGTGAAGGTGCGCGAGGACGTGATGGCGGATCCGCGCACCAACATGGAGCACCGCCGCGTGCGCATGGACTGCGGGGACTGGGTGAACGTCATCGCGGTGACGAAGCAGGACGAGCTGGTGATGGTGCGCCAGTTCCGCTGCGGCATCGACGCGGCGACGCTGGAGGCCCCCGGCGGCGTCATCGACCCGGGAGAAGACCCGGCCACGGCCGCCGCGCGCGAGCTGGAGGAGGAGACGGGCTACCGCGCCGGCCGGCTGGAGGCGCTGGGCGTCGTGCACCCCAACCCGGCCTTCCAGTCCAACCGCTGCCACACGTACCTGGCGCTGGACTGCGAGCGCGTGAGCGACGGGGACCCGGATGACGGCGAGGACATCGCCGTGGAGCTGCACCCGCGCGCGGACCTGCCCCGGCTCATCTTGGAAGGCCACATCACGCACTCGCTGGTGGTGGTGGCCTTCTTCCTGGAGCGGCTGCGCGCGGAAGCGAAGCGTTAAGCGGGCTCGCGCTCCCAGGTGCCGGAGCGCCCGCCGGACTTGTGGTCCAGCTGCACCGCTTCGATGACCATGCCGCGGTCCACGCTCTTGCACATGTCATAGACGGTGAGCGCCGCCGCGCACGCGGCCGTGAGCGCCTCCATCTCCACGCCCGTGCGGTCCACCGTCTTCACCCGCACGCGCACCTCCAGCCCTTCGTCCACGGGCGTGAGCGTCACGTCCACGCCCGCGAGCGCGATGGGGTGACACAGGGGCACGAAGTCCGGGGTGCGCTTGGCGGCCATGATGCCGGCGAGCCGCGCCGCCGCGAGCACGTCCCCCTTCTCAATCTGCCCCGCGAGGATGCGCTCACGCGTCGCGGGCAGCATGCGCAGGCGCGCGGTGGCCACCGCCACGCGGTCCGTCTTCGGCTTGTCGCCGACGTCCACCATCTTCACCGGCCAGCCCCCTTCGCCACCGCGGCGAGCAGGTCGTCCGCCACGTCGTCCGGATCCTCCAGCCCCACGGACACGCGGATGAGGCTGTCGCGGATGCCCGCCTGGGCGCGCTCCTCGGGCGTCATCCGGCGGGCGCTTGCGCTGGCCGCGTGCATCACCAGCGTGCCCACGTCCCCCAGCGACGGGCCGGGCTTCGCCACGCGAAGCGCCTCCAGGAACCGGTCCCCTTCCTTCTGCCCCGCGCCCTTGATTTCGAACGCCACCATGGGCCCGAAGCCGCCCTCCAGCACCCGCGCCGCCACCGCGTGGTCCGGGTGGGAGGAGAGGCCCGGGTAGATGACCCGCTCCAGCAGCGGCGAGTCCGAAAGCCGCTTCGCCACATGGGCGGCGTGCTCGTTGTGGGCCTTCATGCGGACGGGCAGCGTGCGCAGGCCGCGCAGCGTGAGCCACGCCTCGAAGGGGCCCAGCACGTCACCGGACAGGATGCGCGCCGAGCGCAGCGGGTCGATGCGCGCCCTGGAACCACTCACCGTGCCGCCCAGCGCGTCGCTGTGGCCGTTGAGCCACTTGCTGGTGGACTGCACCGCGTAGTCCGCGCCCAGCTCCAGCGCGCGCTGGCCGAAGGGCGACGGGAACGTCGCGTCCACCGCGAACACCGCCCCCGCGTCCTTGCAGGCCTGCGCGAGCGCGCGGATGTCCGGCACGCGCAAGAGCGGGTTGGAGATGCTCTCCGCCAGCACCAGGCGCGGGCGCCACTCGCGGATGCGCGCGGGCGCGTCTGGGGACGTCTGGTCGAGCGGACGCAGCTCCACGCCCCAGCGGGCGCACAGGTTCTTGTAGAGCGCCCGCGTGACGCCGTAGCCGTCCGTGGGCATCACCAGCACGTCCCCGGCCTTCCACGGCTGCGCGTCGAACAGCGAGCGCAGCGCGGCCATGCCGCTGGCGTAGGCGACGCAGGCCTCCGCGCCCTCCAGCGCCGCCACCGCCTCCTCCAGCAGCGCCGCGTTGGGCGCGCTGATGCGGGCGTAGGCGTAGTCCTTTCCGTCCAGCGCGTCGGACAGGTCGTCGCTGCTGTCGAACCAGTTCACCGCCGCCGGGAAGATGGGCGGCATGACGGGCACGGCCTTGCTCCCGGTGAGCCGGGAGCCCGCGTGCACCGCCACCGTCTTCTGCTTCGTCTTCATGCGCGTGTCGTCTCGCTTGGGACGGAAAGGAGGTGACTACTCGCCGTGCTCGATGAGCCAGCGCTCCGCGTCGATGGCGGCCATGCAGCCCGTGCCCGCCGCGGTGATGGCCTGGCGGTAGTAGCTGTCCTGCACGTCGCCGCAGGCGAAGACGCCCTCGATGTTGGTGCGCGTGCTGCCCGGAATCGTCTTCAGGTAGCCGCCCTGGTGCGTCTCCAGGATGCCCTGGAACAGCTCCGTGTTCGGCGTGTGGCCAATGGCCACGAACAGGCCGTGCGCGTTGACGAGCTTGCTGTCGCCCGTCTTGAGGTTGCGCACCACGGCGCCCGTCATCCCCTTCCCGTCGCCCACCACCTCCTCCACCGCGGAGTCCCACATGAAGGAGATCTTCGGGTTGTTGAGCGCGCGCTCCTGCATCACCTTGGACGCGCGCAGCGAGTCGCGGCGGTGGATGAGCGTGACGTGGTTGACGATCTTCGCCAGGTACGTGGCCTCTTCCATGGCCGTGTCGCCGCCGCCCACCACCAGCACGTCCTGCTTCTTGAAGAAGGCGCCGTCACAGGTGGCGCACGCGGACACGCCGCGGTTCTTGTAGGTGTCCTCGCCCTTGACGTTCAGCCACTTGGCCGTGGCGCCCGTGGAGATGATGACCGTCTCCGAGCGCACCTGGATGCCGCTCTCGCTCTCCAGCAGGAAGGGCCGCTTGGAGAAGTCCACCTTGGTGACGTTCTCCATGTGGATGACGGTGCCGAAGCGCTCCGCCTGCTTCTGGAAGCGCTCCATCAGCTCCGGACCGGTGATGGCCTCCGGGAAGCCGGGGTAGTTCTCCACGTCGGTGGTGACCATGAGCTGGCCGCCCGGGACGCGCTGCGGGTGCTCCAGGGTGGGGCCGCCGGCGAACACCACGGGCCCCAGGTTGGCGCGCGCCGCGTAGATGGCGGCGGTGTAGCCCGCCGGGCCCGAGCCGATGATGGTGACCTTCTGGATCTTGTCCTGCGACACGGCGCCTCCTGCGCTCATACGTTGACGGGCCCGGACGGTAACAGACGCCGCCGTCCTGGCCATGATACGAACCTGGACCCCATGGATGCCGCTGTCCTCAAGAAGGTTGCGCTCTTCGAGGGATTGACCCAGGGCCAGCTCGCCAAGGTCGCCCGCATGGCCCGCCCCCGGCCCCGCTTCTAGCTGGCGGCCCTGGCGCTTCTCGGCTCCTCGCACGCCAGGAGTGCGAGTGGAGCATCGCTGTCCGTCCCGCCACCAGGCCTCTTCACGCGCCGCTGGACGGGCCCTGCCCTGTCGTCCCGGAGTGGACCCTGAAGGGCACATGCCTTGCTCAAGCCCGCCGTCGCGTGGACGGAGGCGGGATGGAACAAGGTGGAGAGGCGTGGGTGGAGCCGGGCGAAGGGGAAGCCACGGGTGGCAGGTCGGTGAGGGCGCGAAGCCCGGGATTGGGAGATGCGCGCGAGCGCCTCTTCCGGCTGGGCGCGGAGGCCCTCACCGACCTGGAGCTGTTGGGACTCCTGTGGACGGAGGGGCTGGGGGACGCGGCGGACGGCGTGGCGAGGGACGGGCTCAAGGCGTTGGTGCAGGAGGATCCGCGCGTCTTGTGCGCGCGGCGGGGCGTGGGGCCGGCCCGCACGTCCCGGCTGCTGGCGGCGCTGGAGCTGGGACGGCGCGCGCAGCGCTCTTCGGAGAAGCGGCCCCGGCTGCGAAACCCGAAGGAGGTGCACGCGTATCTGGCGCCCACGCTGGGCGCGCTGAGGCGCGAGGTGTTCCACGTGCTGTGCTTCAACCCGCGCAACGTGCTGGTGCAGGACGCGCGGGTGGCGGAAGGGACGCTGAGCGCGTGCCCGGTGGACCCGCGGGAGGTGTTCGCGGCGGTGCTCGCCTCGCGGGCCACGGCCATCGTGTTCGCGCACAACCACCCTTCCGGAGACCCGGAGCCCAGCGTCCAGGACGTGGGGCTCACGGAGCACCTGGCGCGGGCGGCGGGATTATTGGGTGTGAAGCTGTTGGACCACGTCGTCGTGGGGGACGGCGCGTTCGTGTCCATGCTGGAGCGCGGCATCCTCCCGGACAGCGAGCGGGAGGGGCGGCGCAAGTGCGTCTCGGGCGGGGGCTGGTGATGGGGGCGTGCG
>NZ_RAVY01000315.1:0-7100 GCF_003611625.1 Corallococcus sp. CA054B | reverse complement strand
GCCCCTGCCCTTCGCGCAGCGCGACGCGGTGTGGACGGAGGCCGCGCCCGCGCCCGTGCGTCAGCGGCGCCAGCTGCCGGAGTGGTCGCTCGGCGGAGACCTGGCGCACACGTCGGTGCCGCGGCTGCTCAACGCCTATTACGAAGCGCGCCACCACGGCGAGCTGAAGCTGCGCCAGGGCACGGTGCTCAAGGTCGTCTACTTCGAGGCCGGCCGCGTGGTGTACGCCGCCTCCAACCTGGCCCCGGAGCGCTTCGGCCGCTTCTGCCTGCGCAAGGGCGCGCTCACGGAAGCGCAGCTCGCGGAGGCCGCGGGCTACGCGCGCGAGCACTCGCTGCGCACCGGCGACGCACTGCTCAAGCGCGGCCTCTTGAGCCCCAAGCAGCGCCGCCAGCTGCTGGAGGAGCAGGTGAAGGACATCCTCTGGTCCACCTTCGCGTGGACGGAGGGCGGCTACGGCTTCAGCCCCATGCGGCCGCAGCGCGCGGACCTGGTGCCGCTGTCGCTCTTCCCCGGCGACCTCATCCTGGAGGGCGTCACGCGCACGGAGACGCTGGTGGCGCTGCGCCAGCGCATGGCGCCCGGACGCCGCCTGTTCCCCGCGGCGGATCCGCCCTACGGCCTGCACGAGCTGAAGCTGGCGGGGCCCCAGGCGATGCTGCTCGCGTTCGCGGACGGCACGAAGACGGTGGAGGACCTGCTCGCCCTCACGGACCTGTCCGAGCGCGAGGCCCTGGCCACCCTGCGCGGCCTGGAGCTGTCCGGCGTGCTGGAGGAGCGTCAGCAGACGCCCAACCGCCGCCAGCGCATCAGCTTCGGGCTCTGACGCCCCGCCGGCGCCGCGCGGCCCACGCCAGCGCGCCCAGCCCGAACGCCGTCACGCCCGAGCCTCCACCGGAGCACCCGCAGCCCGACGTGGAGGCAGGCGGCGGCTCCGAGTGCGACACGACGACCTCGCGCAGCGACGCCGTGCCCGAGTACCGCAGCGGAGCCAGGAGCGCCGTGCGCACCACGTACGTGAGCTTCGCGGTCGCGCCCGCGGGCAGCGGCACCGGCGCCACCTCGAAGTGCTGCGCGGACTCATCCACCGGCGTCACCGGCTGGCCATTCAGCGTCATGCTCTGGGGCACCACCTGCGCGCCGGTGACGGTCTCCCGGTAGTGGATGGAGCTCACGTCGCAGGCGGTGTCGTTGCGCAGCGTCACCGTGACGCCCACCTGGCCGGAGTTGATGCCCTCCCCCGTCTCCGTGCGCCGCGCCACCGTCACGAAGGGCCGCGCGCCAATGCGCACCGCGTGCTCGCGCGACGCCCCGCTGGCGCCCTCGCCCGTGGCCGACACGTTCAGGGTGACGAGCTCGCCCACCAGGGACTCCAGCTGCGTGTCCACCGTGGCCAGCGACACCGAGTCCGCCTGGGCGACGAGTGACTCCATCTCCGGCCCCGCGGTACGGCCCCACTCCAGGTTCACCGCTGAGCAGGCCTCTTCCGGAATCGTCTGGCGCAGCGTGCCCCGGGCGCCCTCGCCGCAGGTGGCGATGAGCTCACCGCTCAGCTCGCCCAGCACCACGTCGCGCGCCTGCCGGTGGAAGTCCATCGTCACCTCCGGCGCCATGACGGAGCCCTCGTGCACGCGCGCGCGCACGGTGTAGTTGGCGCTGCCGCACGTGCCGGGCAGGTCCAGCACGAAGTCGCCTCCGCCTCCGGTGGCCGTCCACGTGTCGAACACCTGGGTGGGGTCGGCCGGGTCCTCCAGCGTCACCACCGTGGTGAGGGGACGCATGCCCGTGCAGTTGAGCGGCGGATCCGTCTTCACACGTCCGCGCAGCATGCGCTCCTCCGCCGGCTCCAGGTCCACCAGGGTCTGCACCGATTCCAGGGGCACCCAGCGCGGCTTCACCGTGGCCTCCACGTCGGACGTGGGGCTGTCCAGGACGAAGCCGTCCACGGTGATGCGGTTGAAGGCGCGCAGCTTCAGCTTCAGGGTCTCCACGCACGTCGCCCCGGCGAGCAGCACGGAGTTGCCCTCGACGGGCTCCTGGCCCACGGGGCGCCGGTTGTTCCCCTGGAGGGCCGTCACCGTCGCGTTCGAGGGGTTCTCCAGGACCGACCAGAACGTCGACACCGGCGGCAGCCCTGGCGTTCCGGGAGAGCCCCCGCACGGGTGGGTCTCCTGGGGAATCAAGGCCGCGCCGGAGAAGACGTCACGCGAGGCGCTGGTGAACGGAGCATCGGGGGGGCCCCAGGGGTGGAGCCGCACCGGGACCTTCGTGGGCTCCGAGGTGAGTGTGCCGTCGTCCGCGCGCACCTCGTAGTCGAAGGCGGCCATGCCCGGCTTGCAGCGGTCCTCGCGGGTGGAGGGGGGCGTGAACGTGGCCACGCCCGCGTTCTTCGCGAGCCTGGGTGCCCCGGGGGGCTCCGTCCAGGTGTACCCGACGGGCGCGCAGCCGGTGGCGCCCCGCGTGGCGGTGAAGGTGCCAGAGGGCCCTCCCATGAAGAAGTCGTTGCCCTCCCCATCCACCTGGGGCGCGCCAGGCTTGATGGAGTGGTTCAGCACCAGCTTCACCTCCTTCAACGTGTCGTGCGCGCGCAGGCCGTCGGAGGCCACCACGTCCAGGGAGGACGTCTCGGACGCGCAGATGCCCGAGGGCGCGGTGAGCGTCAGCTTGAGTCCGCTGTCCTCGCGCGAGTCGAGCGGCGACTGGACGACGGCGATCCGACTGCCCGGCGCACGCACCGTGGCCGACAGTCGCACCGCGTCCCCGTCCGGATCGCGCAGCCTGAACTCCACGTTCTGGGTCGTGCCCTCATCCACGCTGAGGGTGGGGGGCAGCTCGCCCACGCTGGGAGGGCTCGCGTTCCGGTAGACGAGGACGTTCTGCGCGGGCCCGTTGAGGATGGCCACGCAGTAGGACGCGTCCGCGCAGGCCATCCGCAACGCGGGATGGGGGATGCTCGTGGGCAGGTCCGTATTCTGCCGCCAGAGCGCGCCCGGGAGTGCGGGCGGAAGCGTCGGCTCCGCGCTGTATGCCACCACCTTGCCGTCTGACTTCTGCTTGAGGAGCAGCAGCCCGAAGCCCGTCCCGGCGCTGGAGCCGCTCGTCACATCCAGCGCGAGCGCGTCCACCGAACCCGGCGTCAGCGGAATGGGCTCGAACGGATAGGCGGCTCCGCCCAGCGTGCCTCGGAACAGACCCGAGTCGTTGCCGAAGAACGCGAGCGGCTGCTCCGGCGTCGAGCCCGGCAGGAGGACCACGCTCTGGGCCAGGTTCGGAGCAGCGATGCCCGCGGCGATGTAGGACACCGCGCTGGTGCCCCGGTACCAGAGGAAGTTCGCCTTCGCCGCGGAGACGGAGAACAGCGCCTGGGGTTGCCCATCCGACTGAGGGGCCAGCACCGCGAGATGCGGCTGGGCGCTCAGGTCCGGCAGCGGGGGCGGCAGGGTCCCCCACTCGGCCGTGCCTTCCTTCGGGAGCAGCGAGGTCCGAAACTGCGGTGTCTGCAAGGGCCCCTCGGCGGCGACGGCATACCCCACGCCCCCGTCGGCGGTAACGCGCACGGCCCTCACCGCGTAGTCGCTGCCGTCATTGGGGAACAGGCGCTTGTTGTCATCCGTGGGAGAGCAGCCCCCCACGCTCTGGAGCGTCCCGTCCAGACGGATGCCCACCACGCAGTTCGCTCCGCGCAGGAAGCTGCCCGCCATGCCCACGTTCAGGGTCGTCACGACGCCATCGCGCGACACGTACAGCTGACTGTCGGTCGCCACGGCGAAGAAGCCAGGCCGGAAGACGGTCACGTCCTTCGGGGTTCCCGCCTGGGTCCCGATGTGGGTCCACTCCGCGCGAGCCACTCCCGCGCACAACCCCAACCCCAGGATGATCCACCCGACTCGCACGTTCGACGTCCCTCTGCCCGGCGACTACCAGGCCACTTCCGCCCGGAGATAGAGGCGATCCGGAGCATCCTCCGATTCGGCCTCCAGACCCAAGCCGCTGAAGCCCAGGACGGTGTACCCCAGGGCCACCCGCAGGCGCTCGTCCAGCCGGTAAGCCACCTCTGGCCGGAGCGCCGTCAATCCCTGGTCGTCCGCCGCGGATGTACGCCGGGCCGCCTCCACCGCGACCTCCAGTCCACCCAAGAGCCGCACCGACGGACGCAGCGTGCCCGTCCACACCCAGCGCGAGGACTCGCCCAGGCTGGAGCGTCCGACGTGCAGGCCGGACGCCACGGAGAGCCGCTCGCCCAGCCGCACCGCCGGCATCAGCGACGCCGTCTGGAGCATCCGGTCCCCGAAGGCGAAGCGGGCGCCCGGGGACAGCTCACGCGTGAGGCCGTAGCGGGCCACCACCAGCCACGGGCCAGGCCGCCAGACGAGCGCCGCGAACCCTTCCGCGAACCGGGCCTCCAGCCCCTCCCGGCCCGCGGTGTGCGAGAAGTCCAGCCGTCCGGAGGCCGTCACGTCCTTCATCAGCTGGCCCTCCGCGGCCAGCGCCAGCACCACCTGCGTGCGGTCCACCGGGCCGGAGGCGCCGCGCACGGGAGTGCCCTCCTCATGGCGCAGTTCGGCGCGCACGTCCGCGCGGAAGCGCTCGCGCAGCCACTGCGCGGACACGCTGGCCACGTCGCGCGTGAGGTCGCTCTCGATGTCCAGCGGGTTGCGCACGCCGCGCTCGTAGCGGGCGCCCACGTTGAAGCCGCTCTGGCCCACCGCGTACTGGAAGCCCACGGCGCGGGCCCGGCGGATCGCCTGGGCGTCGTGCGCGCTCACGTCCTCCACGAACAGGGTGGTGCCGTCCCCCACCTCCGTGCGAGCCCCCGTCACCGCGCGGCCCAGGCCGAAGTCCGGCCCGTCCACGTCCACGGAGTAGCCGCCGTAGTAGGTTTCATTGCCGCGCCGCGCCCGCGCGTCCAGCCAGGCCTGCGGCCCCAGCTCCGGCCCCCAGCCGCCCTTCACGCCCACGGACGTGTCGTTGTCCAGGTTCACGGCCACGCCCGCGGAGGTGAACGTGTCGTTCATCCGGCCCGGGCCCGCGCCGCGCTCGTGCAGCCGCTGCCGGTGGCCCGCGGACACGGTGAGGCGGGACGTCAGCATGCGGGACACCGAGACGCCCAGGGACGTCCGGCCGCCTTCGCGCGCGGCGCCCTCGCCGGGCACCTCCGTGGCACGCAGCCAGCTGTCGCGCAGCTCCAGGCGCACGGTTCCTTCGTGGTGCTCATAGGCCACGGCGGCCCCCAGCGTGCGGGCGCCGAAGGGCGTGTCCTCGAAGGGCAGGCGCGGATCCGCCGAGCGCCGCTCGTCGCCCAGGAGGGTGAGCGACACCGGGCCCACGGGCTGGGTGACACGCAGGGACAGCTGCCGGAAGCGGGCCGCGTCCAGGTGCGCGCCATCGGAGAAACCCTTGGAGCGCTCGCGCCACACGGCAGCCACGGCGCCGCCGTGACCCGGCCCCAGGACGCCAGGGCCGCTCAGGCGCAGGGTCACCGCGCCGCCGTGGTCATCCCGCGTGGCCACCGGGCGGAGGAAGGACAGGCCGCCGTCGTCCGACACGCCGAAGACGGTGGGCTCCACCGCGATCCCCCGGCTGCTCGCGGCCTCCGCCAGGAGCGAGTAGCCCCACAGCTTCGTCTGCCCCCGTCCTGACAGGAGCTGGAAGGGAGCCCCCAGCCGGCGCTCGCGCACGGCGGCCAGTCCGACGGTGGAGTCGCGCCAGCGCGCCCAGGCCTCGCCGCCCACCGAGTCGCGAGGGTCGCCCGTGTGCAGCACGGCGTAGTCCACGACGAGCACCGGCTCCGGCGCCTCGGAGAGCGCGTCCGTGCGCAGGAGCGACGCTCCGATGAGGAACGACAGCGGGCGCGCGAGGAGAATGCGGCCGGCGAGGTAGTCGATGTCGTAGTCGCGGCCCCGGACGAGGTGCTGTTCGCCCAGCGGCAGACCGGTGACGCCGTCGCGCACCTCCACGCGCACCAGCTCGGAGCCCTCCGCCACGGTGCCGCCGCCCAGGTAGTAGAGGCTGCCGCCGGTAGCGATCAGCTCCTCGTGCGCAGGCGTCGCGGCCAGGCCTCGCGTGGGGTCCACCAGCCCGCCAGCAAACGCATCCAGCCCCACGCTCACGGGCCCCAGCTGTTCGCGCAGCTCCGCGTAGGGGCCGAAGAGCGGGCGGTGGTACCGGCCCACCTCGCGGTCCTGCAGGAGCGCACGGTAGGTGCCGAAGCCCGCGCGGCCGTACTGCTCGTGCCGCGCCTCCAGGCGCAGGCGCCCCTCCGCGGGGTTGGGGGTGAGGGACACGGAATGGTCGCCCCACTCCGCCGGAGCGAGGTCGGGGTCGGGCCAGCGGTCGAAGCGCTCGGGCCTCCGGGGACGCAGCCAGTCCGCGAGCGGCGCGTCGTCCAGCTGACGCAGGTCGGTGTCGGTCAGGTCCAGCTCACCCACCACCTGCACGGGCCCCAGCTGGGCCTCACCGTGGAGGGCGCCGCGCCCCCGCAGCCGGAAGCCCCCGCCGGCCGGGGCGAGGCTGGCCTCCACGTCGAGCAGGCCCACGACGAAGGGCTGGGAACGCGCTTCGACCGGCACGGACACGGCGATCGAGGGCCGCTGTGGCGGGGCCATCGAGAAGGGGACGGTGTTGCGTCCCGGCACGAGCCGCACGGGCAGGCGGACCTCGCCTTCGGGGCCCGCGACGAGCTGGGTGTCAGGGGTCGTCACCTGGGTGCCAGGGGTCACCTCCAGACGCAGGAAGGTGTCTCCCGCGGGCAGGGGCGCGTCCGGGGACAGCCCGCGCACGGCGCCCACGCGCACCTTCTCGCGAGGGATGACAAGGAAGCCGTGCTCACCGCGCCGGACCACGTCGAAGGACTGCTGGGCGAACTCCACCGCGCCATCGGGCGAGGTGGTGGTGATGGCGATGACGTTGTTCCGGGCCGGATACAGCAGCACGCTCGCGAGCCACGCGCCGGAGGCATCCACGGTCGCGTCCACGTCGCCCGCTTGGACCCGGTCACCTGGAGAGGCCTGGCCGCTGATGAGGAAGCGCAGGTTCCCGTGGTCGGCGGCGCGCGCCTCGGGAGGCCGGCCGGGAGCGGCGGTGGGGGCCTTGTGGGGGCG
>NZ_RAVY01000314.1:0-7140 GCF_003611625.1 Corallococcus sp. CA054B | reverse complement strand
AAGCAGGGGCAGGGCAGGGGGGCGGGGAGGTTGGCATCCGCATTGCTCTAGAGACCAGGCAATACGGCGGGGTCGCAGCGGGCCGGAAGTACCGCGCGACATCGTCACCCTGGTAGGGGGTTCCATTGGGGAACCCTCGACGCCCATCGTCTCGGCCGGCCCCGAGACGGTGGGCGACTTTTTTGCGGGCTACGGAGACGGCGCCGGCGGTGCCTCCCGTGGCTCCAGCTCGCCCGCGAAGGGACCGGACTGCTGCTTCTCCAGCAGCCAGACGCCATCCCGGAAGACGAACTCCGAGGTGACGGTGTCGTTCTGCTCGGTGACGGAGGGCAGGCGCATCCACTGGATGCGGCTGTGGACGGTGGCGCGGCGGCCGTCCTCGGCGAGCTTCACGTCCTCAATTTCGTAGTCGGTGACGGTGAGGTCGCGGTCGTCGTTGAGCTCGCGGCGCTTGCGGTCGAAGTCCTGGCGCTCCTCGGGGACGAGGAAGGTGGAGACGGTGCGGTAGTTCCTCCAGCGCAGGTTCTTGTGGAAGCCTTCGACGACGGGTTTGAGGGCTTCCAGGTCCGACTTGGGAGGGGTGTGGGCACAGGCCCCACCGAGGACCAGGGCGACCATCAGGGCAGGCAGGCGTTTCATGCACGCGACGCTACCAGCCGCTGGGCGGAACGGACGAGGGCAGTGGTATGGTCCGCGCTCCCCCGCTTAGCGCACCGGAGTCGCGACTCAACATGGCCAAGTCGATGGTGGAGCGTTACGAGCAGCTCCTCCGGCAGGACCCGACCTCTTCCGTCTTCGTGGAGCTGGCGAAGGCGTTGCTGGAGAAGGGAGACGCGCAGCGCACCATCGAGGTGTGTACGCAGGGCATCTCCCACCACCCCACGTCCGTCGTGGGCCGGGTGCTGTGGGGCAAGGCGCTCATCCAGCTGGGGCGGCCCGCGGAGGCGATGGAGCAGTTCGACCAGGCCATCGCTATCGAGCGGGACAACCCGTACGCCTACAACCTCATTGGCGACGTGCTCCTGCAGCGCGGGCTGTACCGCTCCGCGCTGCCGATTCTGCGCAAGGCCGTGGCGCTGCAGCCCAACAACGGGCGCGTGAAGCAGTGGTTGGATCAGGCCCAGCAGGCGCTGTCCGGTGGACCGGCGCCCATCTTCGAGGACCTGGGCGTCCTGGCGACCCCCGCGGCCGCGCCCGAAGAGGAAGCGCCGGAGCCGCCGGCTCCGGAAGCGGCCCCGTCCGCGTTCGAGGCGCGTGCCGCCGCCGCGGCGGGACTGGAGCCGCGCCGCGCTGCCCGGACGGAGACTCCGGCGGGTGGAACGGATGCGCAGGCGGCCTCCAGGGTCGCCTCCGTGGAGGCTCATGGTGGACCCACGGCTCCCATCGGGACGCCGGTGCCGGAGGACGCGCGGGGCCCTGACCCCGTGGAGGCGGGCGGGCAGGAGCGCGGTGCGCCGCAGGATGGCGCGGATCCGATGGATGCGGCGTCCAGGAGCCCGTCGGAGCCGGGCTCGGAACGCGCGGGTGTGGATCCAGGCCAGGAGCCGGGCTCGGGACGTGGGCGTGCGGCGTCGGACGCAGGAGCGGAGCCGGGCCAGACGCAGGAGCCAGGGAACGATGCGGATCCCGCGGCCGCTGCGCCGTCGGAGCCGGATCAGGGCGCGGAGGCGCCTCCCGCCCCCGTGCAGGCGGCGGAGCCAGGGGCCTCCAGCCGTGGGCGCAGGTCCGGGATGCTGGCGGATCTCCCCGAAGCACCTCCCGCGGATGAACCCTCCGCGTCGCAGGGCGGGGGATTGCTCGGGGACCTTCCGCCTCCGGAGGTGGTGCGGGCTCGCCCGGCCGCGCCGGTGACGCCGGCTCCGGTCGCTTCGGCTTCGGGTGGCAAGCGGTCGCTGCTGGACGACATCCCGGATGCGACGGAGCTGGCGGCGGCCGCGGCGCGCAACAAGGCGGCGGCGAACGCGAAGGACACGGAGGCGCTCGCGGCGAAGTACGAGCGCGAGATGCACGAGAAGATCGCCAAGGAGCGGGCGAAGCAGTCCCTCCTCGAGCGCTATGGCGCGAAGACCGTGGCGCTCTTCGTGGCCCTCATCTTCCTGGGCGCGAGCGCGGGCTTCTTCATCCTCTACCGCTCCCGCCAGGGCGGCCAGACGCTGTCGGAGACGCTGGATCTCGCGAAGCGCGCCGTGGCGCAGGACACGGGCGCGTCACTGGATGAAGCGCTCCGCCAGCTCGACCGCGCGCGCGACATGGACGAGGCCAGTCCCGCCGCGTGGGCGCTCGCGGGCTACGCGCACGCGCTGCGCTACCTGGACCACGGCGCCAACGCGGAGGACCGCCGGCTCGCGCTGGAGGCGCTGGAGAAGCCGGGCGTGAAGGACGGCTTCAACGGCCTGGTGCTGGCCACCAACGCGCTCGTCGCCGACGACCGGGCCCGCGAGTCCGCGAACCGCGCGCTGCTCGCCTCGCAGGACGACGTGACGGAGGTGCACGCGCTCGCGGGCAGCCTGCTCATCGCCGCCAAGGACGAGAAGAAGGCCCTGGACCGCTTCGACCGCGCGCTCAAGGCGTCGCCGGGCAACGTCCGCGCGCTGGTGGCGCTGGGCAACTACTACCTCGCCTCCGAGGACTTCGCGCAGGCGCTGGAGATGTTCAAGCGCGCGCGCGACGTCTCCAAGGAGCACGCCGCCGCCCGCATCGGGATGGCGGAGAGCCGGCTCGCGCTGGAGCAGGACCTGGACGCGGCGCTGGCGGACGTGGCGCCGCTCGCGCAGGACGCGAAGGTGCCCCCCGCGCTCCAGCCCCGTCAGCAGCTGGTGCACGGCGAAATCCTGTCCGCGCTGGGCAAGTACGACGAGGCGCGCAGCATGCTCTCCAAGGGCACGCAGGGGCCGCTGGCCATGGACTTCCAGCTGGCGCTCGGGGCCGCGGGCCGCGCGGCGGGCAAGCTGGAGGCCGCGCAGCAGGCCTATGAGGCCGCGCTGAAGCTGCAGCCCAAGAGCGAGGCCGCGAAGGAGGGCCTGGGGCGCACGCTGCTGGACCGCGACCGCGAGAAGGAGGCCCTGCTGCGGCTGGAGGCCGACGGAGGCCGCAAGGTGTCGCTGGTGCGGGGCGCGGCGTACGCGCGGCTCGGGGACTGGAAGCGCGCCCGCGCGGAGCTGGGCAAGACGCGCGTGAACGACCGCTATCCGCCGGAGGCCGTCGCGTGGCTCGCGCTGGCGGACGCGCACGAGGGCAACGCCGCCCAGGCGCGCGACGTGCTGGAGAAGGCCGTGGCGAAGAAGCCCCGCACGGACCTGCGCGTGGCGCTGGGACAGGTGTACTGGCGCGAGCGCGCGCTCGACAAGGCGCAGGCCCAGTTCGACGAGGCGATGAAGGACCCGCGCGACTACGAGGGCGCGTGCTCGCTGGGGCGGCTGCTCCTGTCGCGCCGGCTGCCGGACATGGCGCTCAAGCCGCTGACGCAGGCCGTGGAGCGCAACGGCGCGCACGGCGAGGCCCGTGACGCCCTGGGCCGCACGCTCCTGGCGCTGGGCCGCACGCCAGAGGCGCTGAAGCAGTTCGAGGCGTGGCAGCTGGACAACCCGGGCAGCGCGGCCGCGCACAAGGGCTTCGCGCTGGCGCTGTACCAGTCCGGCCGCCGCAAGGAGGCGGAAGGCGCGTCCGGCCGTGCGGTGAAGCTGGCGCCGGACGACGCGGAGGGACAGCGGCTGCGCGCGGCGCTCCTGTTCGCCAACGGCGACGCGAAGGGCGGCTTCTCCGCGCTGGAGCGCGCCAACAAGCTGGACTCCAAGGACCCGGACACCTTCTGCGAAATCGCCCAGGCGTTCCTGCGCCAGGGGCAGGTGGAGAGCGCGGACGCGGCCTTCGCGGCGGCGCGGCGGGAAGGGCCGGACGCGACGTGCGGCCGCGTGGGCGAGCTGTACACGCAGCTGCCGGGCGGTGGCCGTGGGGCGGCGCGCACGCTGCAGGACCTGGCCGACAAGGCGCCCACCGTCTGGGACAAGGCCTTCGCCCAGGTGACGCTGGCGCGCGTGCTGCTGGGCGCCGGGGCCGTGAAGGAGGCCCGCGCCGCGGCGGATGAGGCCGTGCGGCTGGCCCCCTACAACGGGCGTGCGTACCTGGCCCTGGGCCTGGTGGCCTTCAAGCAGCGCCAGGAGGCCCCCGCGCGCGAGGCGCTGGCCAAGGCCGTGGAGCTGGAGCCCACGGACGGCCTGGCGCACCTGGCGCTGGCGGACGTGCTGGTGCGCGAGACGGCGGAGCTGCCCCGGGCGGTGGAGGCCTACGAGACCTTCCTGAAGCTCGCCGGGGGGGCGCCGGAGGCGAACCGGGTGAAGAAGGCCCTTCCGCTCCTCAAGCGCCGGGCGTCGCGCTAGCGTGGTCGATGTGAGCGACCCGCGGCCCCCGTCCTCCCCCCTGCTGAAGGTCATGTGGGGCAACGCCTTCCTGCTGTCGGTGCTCTACCTGCTGACGGGCATCGTCGTGGAGACCATCCGGAGGCGGTACCACGCGCCCTTCTTCGAGCGCCTCTCCATGGCGCTCGACTCGCTGCCGGCGCGGGCGCTGGAGCTGGTGCGCGCCATGGAGCCGCTGCGCGAGGCGTACTTCACCGGCCGCATCAGCGACCTGGGCGTGCGCGTCGTCTTCGGCGTCGTCACCGTGGCGGTCATCTTCCTGCTCGCCCTGGTGGTGGGCGCCATCATGGCCGTGCTGCGGTGGGCGCTGCTGCGCGCCACCCGCGGCGGTGAGCGGCCTCCGCCCGGCAACGGCTAGCGGCGCGACTTCGCCTTGCGGAAGCGCGGGGCCACCGGCGCCGCCTGAGGCTCATGGCCCGCCGCGCGCGCCATCAGGCAGATCTCCACCACCTTGGGGCCGAAGCGCTCCCAGCGGCTCTCCCCGGTGCCCTTCACCGCGAGGAAGGAGTCCCGGTCCACCGGCAGCGCGGCGGCCAGCCCCAGCAGGGTCGCGTCGTTGAAGATGATGAAGGGCGGGACGTCCAGGTCCTTCGCCAGGTCCTTGCGCCAGCGGCGCAGCTCCATGGAGGCCAGCTCGCTGTACTCCATCACCGGCGCCCCGGACGCGGCCGGCGCGGAGCGCGAGGCGGAACCGGACGGCTTGGGCATCATGCTGCCCGCGCACCGGTCGCACTTGCCGCACACCGCCGCCGCGTCCGCCTGTCCGAAGTAGCGCAGGATGAACGCGCGCCGGCACTTCGGCGTGTACGCGTAGTCCGCCATCCGCTTGAGCATCAGCCGGTTGAGCCGCTCCTGCTCGCGCACCCGGGACAGGTCCACCGAGAGCTCGCGGAACGGGACGCGCTCCAGCGCGCGGATGGAGCGCCCCGCGAACGGCCGGCGCACCCGCACCACGCCCGACTTCTCCAGAAGGCTCAGCGCGTGCCGGACGTCGTCCTCCGTCAGCCCCGTGCGCCGCGCGAGGATGGGCAGCTCCGTGGTGGCCTGCCGCCCCACGGGGAAGGTCTCCAGCAGCGAGCGCAGGAGCCGCTGGGACTCCGCCGCGTGCGGCTGCGCGCTGGCGGCCTTGTCCGTCAGCGTGATGCCGTACTCGCCTTCACCCCGGCCGCCGCGCTCCAGCTTGCCTTCGCGTTCGAAAATCTTGAGGGCGGCGGAGACCTCGAACTCGCTGGCGCCGACCATGCCCGCGAGCGCGTGCACGCCCCGGTCGAACTCCTCCACGGCCTGCAGCTGCGCCCAGATGTCCGACAGCACGGACTCGGACGGGTGGCTGCCTTCGATGAGGCGCTCCTGCGTGTACACGTCCGCGTGGTTGAACAGGAGCACCGCCGTTGCGGGGTTGCCGTCGCGGCCCGCGCGGCCAATCTCCTGGTAGTACGCCTCCACCGCCCGGGGGATGTTGGCGTGCGCGACGAAGCGGATGTCCGGCTTGTCGATGCCCATGCCGAAGGCGTTGGTGGCCACCGCCACCGCCTCCTTCGCGGACATGAAGTCGTCCTGCGCGCGGCGGCGGGCGTCGTCCTCCATGCCCGCGTGGTACAGCACGGCGTTCACCTTGCGCGTGACGAGCGCGGAGTGCATCCCTTCCGCCGCCTTGCGCGTGGAGCAGTAGATGATGCCGCTGCCGCCCTTCGCCGCCAGGCTCGCGCACGCGTCCCGGCGCTCCTCGTCCCCGCTGACGTTCACCACGTCCAGGAAGAGGTTGGGCCGGTCGAACCCCTGCGCGAACACCGCCGGGTCCTTCATCAGGAGCACGCGGACGATGTCCTCGCGCACCTCCGGCGTCGCCGTGGCGGTGAGCGCCACCGTGCGCGGAGGCCGCAGCCGCTTGCGCACCTGTCCCAGCAGCGCGTAGTCCGGCCGGAAGTCGTGGCCCCACTGGGAGATGCAGTGCGCCTCGTCCACGGCCAACAGCTCCACGCCCAGCCCGGACACCAGCTCCAGGAAGCTTCCGCTGCGGAAGCGCTCCGGTGCCACGTAGAGCAGCTTGTATTCGCGGGCGCGCAGCTTGCGCAGGCGGTCCGCCCGCTCCACGTCGGACAGGGACGAGTTGATGTACGTGGCCGCGATGCCCTTCGCGGCGAGCTGCTCCACCTGGTCCTTCATCAGCGCGATGAGCGGTGACACCACCAGCGTGATGCCCGGCAACAGCAGCGCCGGCAGCTGGTAGCACAGGCTCTTGCCCGCGCCCGTGGGCATCACCACCACGGTGTTGCGGCCGCTGAGGACGGAGCTGATGACGGGCGCCTGGCCGGGGCGGAACTCCGACAGGCCGAAGTGCCGCACCAGTCCCTGCTGGGCATCTTCAAGGAAGGGCAGGGACTCCGTCATCGCGCGCATGTTCATCATCCTGGCTGGGCCGTCAACGCCAATCCCCTCGTGGATACCGGTGTCTCCGCGTCACAGCTCGAGCCCCGGAGGAAGGGGAACCGCCAGCGCGGCCCGTTTCAACGCCACCTCGCGCCGCAGCGCCTCCGTCCGCTCCGGGTCCAGGCGGCCGTCCACGAGGATGTCTCCCTCGCGCACGCCCGGTGGCAGCCGCCAGCGCTCCACCGTGCACGCCTGCCCGCCGTCGGTCCGCACCACCTGGGCCCGCGTCTCCTCCAGCACCTCCACCTGGAGGGGGCTCGTCCCCAGCCCCAGCAGCACGCACGCCCCCATCACC
>NZ_RAVY01000313.1:0-7223 GCF_003611625.1 Corallococcus sp. CA054B | reverse complement strand
GGTGGGAGATGCTCGTGGCCTTCTGCGTGGGCGTCATCGTGGGGGGCATCCACTTCGGCACGTTGAATTCGCATCGGGTGGATCTGCAGAAGGGCTTCCTCGCCGCGTTCCTGGGGACGCTGGTGGCGCTCGGGTTCTCGTTCCTCCTGCCGCCCTTCAACGTCGTGCGGTCGCTGTACAGCGGGGTGGTGCTGCTGGTGCCCGCGACGGTGGTGACGCTGGGCTCGCTGGAGCTGGCCATGGAGTCGGTGGAGGCAGGCCTGCCCCGGCTCATGTACGGCCTCTTGCGTTTCCTGATGCTGGGCGTGGGCATCGCGGCGGCGGGGACGCTGTGGGAGTTCGCATGGCGGCTGCCGCCCCACTTCGAGGCGCACGCGCTGCCGCCGCTCCTGACGTTCTTCCTGATGGCGGTGGGCGGGGTGGCGCTGGCGGTGTGCATGTCGGGGAGGCCGCGCGACGTGGCATGGATTGTCGGCGGGGTGCTGCTCGCCTACGAGACGCAGGCGGTGGCGAAGCTGCTGCTCGGGGACCGGGGCAGCCCGCTGGTGTCCGCGTTCGTGCTGGGCGTGGCGGGGCTGCTCTACGGGCGCGGGAGGGACCGGATGCCCATGACGGTCATCATGCCGGGGATGTTGCAGCTGACGCCGGGCTTCATCGGCACGGAAGCCGTCGTCGCGCTGCTCGGCGCGGGCGCCGCGGGCGCGGAGGACGCCCGGCTGTTCAACGTACTGCTGGTGGCGCTCCAGCTGGTGCTGGGGCTGGTGTTCGCCACGGTGGTGGTGCCGCCGCGCTTCGCCATGGAGCGGGGCTCGCCGGTTCCTCCGAGCGCCGGCAGCGCGTAGCGGCTACGGGCGCACGATGCAGCGGAAGCCGATGTGGCTGGCGCCGCTGTCCACGGCCTGGGGCGAGCGCGCCGCGGGGCGGTAGCGGCGGCAGTAGTTGGGCGCGCACAGGTGGCTGCCGCCCTTGAGGACGCGGCGAGGAATGGTGATGGCGGAGGTGAACAGGTCCTGGCTGCCCTGCTCGGTGGCGGGGCCGCGCGGGTTGACGGGGATGCAGCACGCCTTGCCTTTGTTGCCCTGGTGGCGGGCCTGGTACCAGTCGGTGGTCCATTCCCAGACGTTGCCGGTCATCTCATGCAGGCCGTAGCCATTGGGCGGGAAGGCGCCGACGGGGCAGGTGCCTTCGTGGCCGTCCTCGCGGAGGTTCTGCCACGGGAAGTAGCCCTGCCAGGTGTTGGCCAGGTGTTCGCCGTTGGGGGTGAGGTCATTGCCCCAGCAGAACTCGTTGCGGTCCAGGCCGCCGCGAGCGGCGCGCTCCCACTCCGCCTCGGTGGGGAGGTCCTTGCCGGCCCAGGCGGCATAGGCCGCCGCGTCCTCGAAGGCGATGTGGACGACGGGGTGGTCGCGGCGGTGCTTCACGGAGGAGCGGCGGCCTTCAGGGTGCTTCCAGCAGGCGTCGGGGACATAGCCCCACCAGTGGGCCACGTTGCCCAGGTCCACGGGGCCTTGGGGCTTCTGGAAGACGAGCGAGCCGGGGACGAGCGTCTCCGGTGTGGCGCCGGGGTAGTCCGCGGGATTGAGGGGGCGCTGGGCGACGGTGACGTAGCCGGTGGCTTCGACGAAGCGGGCGAACTGTTCGTTCGTCACGGTGAAGCGGTCCATCCAGAAGCCGGAGACGGTCACCTGATGCGCGGGGGCCTCTTCGGGATAGTGATGGTCGGAGCCCATCCAGTACGTGCCGCCGGGAATCCAGACCATGTCCGGGAACGGAGCACGGCCGGGTCGCGCGGCGGTTTCGGTGGACTCCACGTCGGGAGCGGCGTCACGGTTGTCATTCCGGTGCATGGCTTGAAGTCCTCCAACGGAGAACATCCGGCCCGGCGCGGGGAATGACACTCGCACCGGGGAACAGGAGGGGTGTCGGGCAGTGGAGGAATGGGCGCTCCACGGCCCGACGGCCTGGACGGCTACTGGTGCGACTGCTGGAAGCGGTGGATGAACTGCTCCACGTCGTTGGCCAGGGACATGACCTGGTCGCTGACGCTGGGCTCCGCCTTCTTCTTTCGCGCCGCCGCCATCTGCTGCTTCACGCGCTCCTTCATCGGCCCGATGCTCAGGCTGCCCGGGGCCTGGCTGGGCAGGAACTCGATGAGGCTCTCCGCGAACTGTTTCACCAGCATCTGTGCCGGGACGAACGTGAACATGCGCTCGCCGTACCAGGACGTGTACAGGCCGGAGTGGGGCCCGTATTCGAACGGATCCGAGCGCAGGTTGATGAGGTAGGGCCACGCCGGATTGAAGCGCTTGCCGCTGAACCACATGTCCGGGCCTTCACCGTCCTGGTAGCTGAAGATGATCTTCCAGTCCTTGTACCGGACCGCCGCCAGGTCGCCGCTGTCGAGCACGTAGATGAATTCGTTCCGGCGGCCCTCCTCCGTGCCGGCCAGGAGCCCGTTCTGGTCATACCCGTCCAGGTGGACCCGGAAGGTCTTGTTCCCCACCTTGTGGCCGTGCTTGCACTTCTCGACCAGGTCCCTGGGGCCACCCGCCGCCGCCACCATCGTGGGCATCCAGTCCTCGTGCGCGAAGATGTCGTTGATGACGCGCCCCGGCTCCACCACGCCCGGCCAGCGCACCACGCACGGCACCCGCACGCCGCCCTCCCACGTCGAACCCTTCTCCCCGCGGAACGGGCTGTTGCCGCCGTCCGGCCAGCCCATCTTCTCCACGCCGTTGTCGGTGGAGAAGACCACCAGGGTGTTGTCCGCGATGCCCAGCTCATCCAGCTTGTCCAGGAGCACCCCGACGATGTCGTCCAGCTCCCGCATCGCGTCCGCGTAGAGGCCGTAGCCCGTGGCGTTCCGGTACTTCTCCTGGAGGAACGTCCAGACGTGCGTGCGCGTGGTGTTGTGCCAGACGAAGAACGGCTTGCCGTCCTTCACGGCGCGCTCCATGAAGTCCAGCGACCCCTTCAGGAACTCGCCGTCCACCGTCTCCATGCGCTTCGTGGTGAGCGGGCCGGTGTCCTCGATGCGCTGGCTGCCCACCACGCCCCAGCGCGGCTCCTCGGTGACGTCCTTGCGGTTCGTGGCCCAGCTGTGCAGCACGCCGCGCGGCCCGAAGCGGGCCTTGAAGGACGGGTCCTTGGGGTAGTCCGGGCACTCCGGCTCGTTCTCCGCGTTGAGGTGGTAGAGGTTGCCGAAGAACTCGTCGAAGCCGTGGTTCGTGGGCAGGTAGGGATTGGAGTCGCCCAGGTGGTTCTTGCCGAACTGGCCGCAGGTGTAGCCCAGGGGCTTGAGCATCTCCGCGATGGTGGGGTCGGAGTCCTGCAGGCCGTACTTGGCGCCGGGCATGCCAATGGTGGTGAGCCCCGTGCGCAGTGGATTCATGCCGGTGATGAACGCCGCGCGGCCCGCGGTGCAGCTCTGCTGGCCGTAGCAGTCGGTCATCATCGCGCCCTGCTTCGCGATGCGGTCGATGTTGGGCGTGCGGTAGCCCATCATCCCCTGGTTGTAGGCGCTGATGTTCCAGAAGCCGATGTCATCTCCCCAGATGACCAGGATGTTGGGTTTCTGCTTCGCCTGCTTGCGGTGTCCATTGCCCGAGGGCTTCGCCTTGCTTGCCATGCACGACCTCCTGGGCATGAGGTGCCCACGCGAGCCGACACGGACCTCGTCCCGTGGGGCGGGTCCGCGGCCTTCGGCGCGGGGGCGTCAGCCCATCAGCGCGAAGAGGTAGCAGATGAGCGTGAGCAGCAGGTTCGACACGGCGAACGTCACCGGATAGCCGATGGCCGGGATGATGCTGTTCGTGGCCTCCTGCGACGCACGCATGCCGGCGCTGTTGCACCGCGCCCCCGCGACGGCGCCCATCAGCACCGCGGTGTTCATCTTCATCACGTACTGGCCCACCGCCCACGCGAGGGTGGGCGGCACCAGCGCCGCGATGACGCCCACCACCAGGATGGGCACCAGCGTGCCCCCCGCGACCGCGCTCGCCACGCCCGCGCCCGCGTTGATGCCCAGGATGGCGATGAAGACGTTGAGGCCCAGGTCCTCCAGCAGCTCGCGCGAGGCCTCCGGGAAGGGGCCTCCGAACGCCGGGTTGTGCGTGCGCAGGATGCTCAGCCCGATGCTCACGATGAGCAGCCCCACCGCGGAGCCCAGGCTGAACTTCACCCCGCCCACCGGCACGGTGATGGCGCCCAGGAAGGCGCCCAGCGACAGGCCCAGGGCCAGGGTGATGATGTCCGTCACCAGGCTGGGCCGCACCAGGTGGCCCACGCGCTTCTGGAGCGCCTCCAGGCGCCGGCGGCTGCCCGTCACGCGCAGCACGTCACCCCGGCGGATGACCTCGTCCGGGTCGATGGGCAGCGCGTCACCGGCGCGGAACATCGCGTTGAGATAGAGGCCGTGGCCCTCCTCGCGGGCCAGCTCCCCCAGCGTGCGCCCGACGAGGTCCGCCTTGTGCGCGACGATCTCCACCGTCTCCACGCGCACGTCTCCCAGCGGTGAGTTCACCTCCGGCCCGATGCGCGTGGGCCCCTGCAGCAGCAGCCCCACCGGGCCCGCCACGGCGACCTCGTCCCCCCGGTGCAGGACGAGCCCGTCCTCCGGCAGGTAGATGCGGCCCGCGTGCAGCACCCGCTCGATGCCCGCGCGCGGCGCCAGGTGCGCAAGCTGCGCGAGCGAGTGCCCGTCCACCTCCGGGCTCTCCACGCGGAACACCCGCACGTGCACGGACGCGTTGCCCCGGAGGAAGGACTCGGCGGTGCCGGGCAGGGGGGCCTGCTGCTCGCCCGCGAGCGCCTTCTCCATCGCCTTGGCATCCGCCGCCGCGTCCCGGCCGAAGGCCTTCGGCAGCACCTTCACCATCACCGTGAAGACGACCATGCTGACGGAGTAGAGCAGCGCGTAGGACGTGGTCAGGTTCGCGCGGGCCTGCTCCAGCGTCGTGCCCGCGGGCAGCTTCACCGCGCCGCCGCCCAGCGCCGCCTGCGCCGCGCCGAAGCCCGGAGTGGCGGTGTTCGCGCCGGACAGGATGCCGGCCATGAGCCCCGGCCCCAGGTGGAAGACGAACCTCGCCAGGTACACCAGCAGCGCGGACGCCAGCGGCACCAGCAGCGACAGCAGCAGCAGGTGGCGTCCCTCGCGCTGGAGGCCGCCAATGAACTGAGGCCCCACCTTCATGCCGATGGCGAAGATGAAGAGGTTGAAGAACACCGTGCTGGTGAACTCCGGGATGGCGTAGGTGACGTGGAAGGACTGGAAGGCCCAGAGGCTCACCACCATTCCCAGCAGCAGCGTGGCCGCGGTGGCGCCCAGGCCCACGCCCTTCACCTGCACCTTGCCCAGCGCGTAGCCCGCCGCGACGACGAGGAACAGCAGGATGAAGGGCTGGTGGCCCAGCGCCGCGAGCAGCCTGCCGGGGACGCCATGGGGAGGTGGATGCGCGCCGGGCGCGGACGTGCCCTGGGCCAGCGCGACAGCCGCCAGCCCCAGGGCCGCGGCCCCCACGACGAGCACGGTGTGACGGGTGATGACTCGCATGGGGAACGCTCCCTCTTCGTCGTGGGTGCTCAGTGGTGGTAGCCGGACGCCTCTTGCTGCGACATGGGCGTGCTCACCGGGTGGCGGCGGAAGTGCTCGATGCTGGCCACCAGGTCGTGCACCAGCAGCGTGGCCAGGTCCCGGCTGACGCCGTGGCGTACCAGCACGCGCTGCACGACCAGGTCCTGGAGGTGGGCGGGCATGGGGTAGGCGGGCACCTGCCAGCCGCGCTCGCGCATCCGGTCCGCCAGGTCATAGAGCGTGAAGCCGGGGTTCACGCCGTCCTTCATCTTCCAGCATACGCCGGGCACGCCGCCCCGGCCGTCGTAGAGGATGTCGAAGAGGCCAATCTGCTCGATGGCCTTCGCCATGAAGTTCGCGGTGTCCGAGCACGCTTGCTGCACGCGCCGGTAGCCCTCCTTCCCCAGGCGCAGGAAGTTGTAGTACTGGATGACGATCTGCCCGCCCGGCCGTGAGAAGTTGAGCGCGAACGTCGGCATGTCCCCGCCCAGGTAGTCCACGCGGAACACCAGCTCGTCCGGCAGGTCGCTCTTGTCGCGCCACACCACCCAGCCACAGCCCAGCGGCGTCAGGCCGAACTTGTGGCCGGAGGCGTTGATGGACTTCACCCGCTCCAGGCGGAAGTCCCACACCACGTCCTTGTGGATGAACGGCGCGAGGAAGCCTCCGCTCGCCGCGTCCACGTGGATGGGGATGTCCAGGCCCGTGCGCCGCTGGAGGCCGTCCAGCGCCTGCGAGATGGCCTGCACCGGTTCATAGACGAGGTTGAAGGTGACGCCCAGCGTGGGCACCACGCCGATGGTGTTCTCGTCGCAATACTTGAGCACCTCCTCCGGCGTCAGCGTCATCCGGCCGGGCGCGAGCGGCACCTGCCGCAGCTCCACGTCGAAGTAGCGCGCGAACTTGTGCCAGCAGATCTGCACCGGTCCGCAGATGAGGTTGGGCTTGTCCGTGGGCTTGCCTTCGGCCTCGCGGCGCTTGCGCCAGCGCCACTTCATGGCCAGGCCGCCCAGCATCGCGGCCTCGCTGGAGCCGGTGGTGGAGGTGCCAATGGAGTTGTTCACGTCCGGCGCGTGCCAGAGGTCAGCGAGCATGTTCACGCAGCGCGTTTCGATCTCCGCGGTCTGCGGGTACTCGTCCTTGTCGATCATGTTCTTGTCCAGGCACTCGTCCATCAGCCGGTGCACCTGGGGCTCGGCCCACGTCTGGCAGAAGGTGGCCAGGTTCTGCCGCGAGTTGCCGTCCAGCAGCAGCTCGTCGTGCACCACCGCATAGGCGTGCTCCGGGCTGTGCTCGTCATCCGGGATGCGGAACTTGGGCATCGGGATGGACAGGTCCGGTGAGGCGTAGACGTCGTCGTTGATGCGGTCGCGGACTTCATCCCTTCCATGCAGCGACATGCGCGCTCCTTGGTGGTGGGTGACCTTCCCCGCTGGAGATGGGGTGCGCGAGTGCGAAGGGCGTCGACTGCCAGGGAGGGACGGCCAGCGGCACGGCCACCCATTGCACTCGCTGGGCGTGCCTTGTTCGACAGGGGCCTGCGTCTCCAGGGTGAACCCACACACGAGGGAGGACGGTCCATGTCGAAGGGAAGCTGGAGCAGGCAGGGGCGGGCAGCCGCGGCGCTCGTTTGCGCGGTGGGGCTCTGGGG
>NZ_RAVY01000312.1:0-7230 GCF_003611625.1 Corallococcus sp. CA054B | reverse complement strand
TCCGGCCCCCGTCCTCCCCCAGGCTCCGCTGGAAGTTCCGGTCCCCGTCCGGACGGCGCTGCCCGCGGGCTTGCGCGTGCTGGGGCTCCTCGCGGTGGCGCTGGTGCCGTGCGCCCTCGCGGTGAGCGAACTGGGGCGCATCCATCCGGACGAGGTGTTCCAGGCGCTGGAGCCCGCGTACTGGCGCGTGCACGGCTACGGCGTGCTGGCCTGGGAGTGGCGCGAGGGCCTGCGCAACTGGGCCGTCCCCGGCGTGCTGGCCGCCTTCCTCAAGATGGCGAACGGGTTCGGCGTCACCGACCCGCGCGTCTACCGGGGCGTGGTGGCGCTGCCCCAGTTCGCCCTGCACGCCTGGAGCCTGTGGGCCGTCTACCGCTTCGCGGAGCGCCGGGCGGGCCCGTGGGGTGGGGCGCTCGCGGTGCTGCTCGTGGGGTTGAGCGCGCCGGTACTCCTCTTCGCCGGACGCACCCTGTCGGAGTCCTTCTCCGCGTCCTTCCTCCTCGTGGCCATGGAGGCCCTGGACCGGCCGGACCCCGGCGCGGACGCGCCCGTGCGCCGGGCGGGGCTCCTGGGCGGCATGGCCCTGGGGCTCGCCGTGGTGACGCGCTACCCGTCCGCCCTCTTCGTGGTGGCCGCGCTCGGGTGGCTGGTCGTCGCCCGGAGGTGGCGCCTGCTCGCCTTCACCTGCGTGGGAGGCGCGGCGGTGGCGCTGGCCCTGGGCCTGCTCGACTGGGGCACCTGGGGCATGCCCTTCCACTCGTTGCTGGCCTACGTGGACTACAACCTCCTCTCCGGGAAGGCCGCGGCCGCGTTCGGCGCCTCGCCGCCGGACTTCTACTGGGAGCCGCTGCTCCAGGCCGTGCCCCTCTGGGCCTGGGCCGCCGTGCCCCTGTCGCTGGCCCCCCTGCTGCGCTTTCGCGCGCTGTCCCTGCCCCTCACCTGCGCGGCCGTCTACACCGCCGTCCTCCTGGCCACGCCCCACAAGGAGGAGCGCTTCCTCTACCCGGGGCTGGTGGTGGCGCTGCTCGCGGCGGCGGCCCAGCTGGCCGCGTCCATCACCGCGCTCTCCCAGCCGGGCCTGAGGAATGGCGCGGCGGTGCTCGCGCTGGCCCTGGGCTTCGTGCATGGCCGCGGCTTCCCGTCCAGCGACCTGCGAGCGGACCAGTTCCGCGCCATCGCCCGGGCCACGCGGGGGGACGCGACGGGGTTGCTCATCGTCAACGAAGGGCTGTGGGGCTCCGGGGGCTTCTTCTACATCGGCAAGAACATCCCCTGGCGCACCTGCGACTGGCCCCGGGACGCGGCCTTCCAGGCCTCCATCCGCGACCGGGCCTTCAATCGCGCCGTCACCTTCGAGGGCCGGGCCCTGCCGGAGCTCCAGGCCGCCGGCTTCCGCGTCGTCCGTGAAGTGGGGCGCGAGACCATCCTCGTCCGCGACTGAAACGAGGCGGCAGCCGGGCAGGGGAGGGCAAGCCCGCAAAGCCGAAGCGCCGGCATCCCCGGAGGGATGTCGGCGCTTCAGGTGAGACAGAACGGCCGGGACACACGCGGAAGTACGCTACCGTTGCTTCCTTCCGGACCTGGCGGGGTTCGCGCCCCCACGTTGTCCCGACCACAAAATCCGTGCTGCTACTTCGAAAATAACAACGGAGAGGGTGGGATTCGAACCCACGATACCCTTTCAGATATGCACGCGTTCCAGGCGTGTGCCTTCAACCGCTCGGCCACCTCTCCAATCACGATGGAGCGGAGAGCGTAGGATTCGAACCTACGGTACCGTTACCGGTACGCCTGATTTCGAGTCAGGTGCCTTCGACCACTCGGCCAGCTCTCCAGAGTATTCAGTTTTCACGTCGCTTCGCGCGCAAGCGCTCGAAGAACGTCTTGAGAAGCTGGCGACTGTCTTCCGCCAGGATACCGCTTGTCACCTGAAGCCGGTGGTTGTGCCGGGGCTCTTCCACCAGGTTGTACAGCGAGCCGACCGCGCCCGCTTTCGGATCCATTGTACCAAAGACGAGTCGGGTGACACGAGACTGAACCAGTGCACCGGCGCACATCGCACACGGTTCCAGCGTCACGTAGAGGGTCACCCCGGAGAGTCGCCACGCATCGCGAGCTTTCGCTGCGGCTGCCAGCGCGAGCATCTCAGCATGAGCAAAGGGGTTTCGGTCGCATTCACGGCGGTTGTAGCCCGTGCCCACGACGTTTCCGTCCAGCACCGCTACCGCACCCACCGGAACTTCACCGAGTGAAGCCGCTTCCCGCGCGAGCTCTAAAGCCTGCTGCATGAAAGCGATGTCGTCACTCATGTTACGTGCGCGCCTGAGAAGAAGTGGCGCTCCCTGGAGGATTCGAACCTCCGGCCTTCGGATTCGTAGTCCGACGCTCTATCCAGCTGAGCTAAGGGAGCATTTCTTCCGGCTGCTGCTTTACATCAAGTGGCGGAGAGAGAGGGATTCGAACCCTCGATACCCTTTCGAGTATGCAGGTTTAGCAAACCTGTGCCTTCAGCCTCTCGGCCATCTCTCCAACTCTTCTCTGTCAAAGAACCACGAAACTCAAGCTCAAAATCGGAGGCGGTAGGATTCGAACCTACGGAAGGCTTTCACCTTCTGCGGTTTTCAAGACCGCTGCCTTCAACCGCTCGGCCACGCCTCCACAGCAGGTGCCGCTCGGTTCCCGGCGGGCCAACCGCGCCCGTGGGGCCGCCCTTCTACATCATTTCTTCCGCGTGGCAAGCGAGATGTTGGCCCCTTTTTACGTCCGGGGCCCCATCACCCTGACTAGAGGGGGCGAAGTTCCTTCAGCCCGCCCATGTACGGCACCAACGCCTCCGGGATGGCGACGCTTCCGTCCTCCCGCTGGTAGTTCTCCATGATGGCGATGCTCGTGCGCCCCACGGCCAGCCCGCTGCCGTTGAGGGTGTGCACCATCTGGGGCTTGTCCCCCTTCTGGGGGCGGAAGCGGATCTTCGCGCGGCGGGCCTGGAAGTCGCCGCAGTCCGAGCAGGACGAAATCTCCCGGTACGCGCCCTGGCCGGGCAGCCAGACCTCGATGTCGTAGGTCTTGCGCGCGCCGAAGCCCATGTCCCCGGTGCACAGGAGCATCACGCGGTGGTGCAGCCCCAGCCGGCGGAGGATGTCGCACGCGTCGTCCGTCATGGCCTCCAGCTCTTCCAGGCTCTTGTCCGGCTGGGAGAACTTCACGAGCTCCACCTTGTGGAACTGGTGCTGGCGGATGAGGCCGCGCGTGTCGCGCCCCGCGGCGCCGGCCTCCGCGCGGAAGCACGGGCTGAAGGCGCAGTAGCGGATGGGCAGCTGCTCACCCTCCAGGATTTCGTCCGCGTGGTAGTTCGTCACGGGGACTTCCGCGGTGGGGATGAGGAAGCGCTCGGGGTCGCCGGACGTCTTGAAGGCGTCGTCCTCGAACTTGGGCAGCTGGCCCGTGCCCATCATCGTCTCGCGCAGCACGAGGTAGGGCGGCAAGAGCTCCGTGTAGCCCTTGGACGTGTGCACGTCGATCATGAACGTGACGAGCGCGCGCTCCAGCCGGGCCAGGGCGCCCTTGTAGAAGGTGAAGCGGCTGCCGGACACCTTCGCGGCGCGCTCGAAGTCGAGCATGCCCAGCGACTCGCCCAGCTCGAAGTGCTGCTTCGGCGTGAAGAGCAGGTTCGGCTTCTCACCCCAGCTCTTCACCTGGATGTTCTCGTCCGCGCTCGCGCCCACCGGGACGGATTCGTGGGGCACGTTGGGGATGACCAGCAGGATGCGGTTGAGCTCGTCCTCGACTTCCTTGAGGCGGGCCTCCTTCTCCTTGATCTCCTGGGAGACGCCGCGCAGGTCGCCGCGCAGCTTCTCCATGGCGGCCGGGTCCTCCTTGGCCTTGCGCTTCATCTCGTCGTTGGCGGCGTTGCGGCGCGCGGCCAGCGCCTCCATGGAGACATAGAGGTCGCGACGCTCCGTGAAGAGCGTCTGGAAGGGGCCGAGGTCCAGGCTGCCGCCCCGCGTCTTCAGTCGGGCGACGACCGCATCGAAGTTCTGCGCAACGTTCCGGAGGTCCAGCATAGGGGCTCGCCTTGTAGTCATCCCGGGCGTGAGCCGGCAAGGCTCACCACGCGCCGGGTGCTCAGGGCCGGACGCCCCCAGGCCCCGGGGGCTGACCGGAAGGGCTCCGCCAGCGGTCTACCCGAGGTCCGGGCGGAGGTCCGGGCGGGCCTGGAACGGAAGGCCCGCCCGTCAAGCCCGCCTAGTGTTCGAGGTCGTAGATTTCGTCCTCGATGTCCTTCTTGTCCGCCGCGTCCGGCTTCTTCACCAGGTACTCCTTGAAGGCCGTGATGGCGTCCTTGCGCTTGTTGCGCTCCTTGTAGGCGAAGCCCAGGTAGTAGAAGGACTGGGCGTTGTCCGGCTCGGCGGTGGTGGCCTTCTTGTACCAGTCGATGGCCTTGGCGTACTGGGCCTGCTCCGTGAAGGCGCGAGCGACCTTGTAGTAGACGTACGTGAGCTTCGGATCCGCCTTGAGCGCCGCCTGGTAGCGGCGGACGGCGTCGTCCCAGCGGGCGGCGTTGAAGAGCACGTCGCCCATGGCGCCCAGCACCCGCGTGCGCTGCGGATCCGCCTTGAGCGCCGACTCGAAGGAGGCGATGGCGTCGTCGAACTCGCCGCGCTCCAGGTGGGCGTGGCCCAGGGCCTCATGCGCGTCCGCGTAGCCGGGCTCCAGCTCCACGGCGGCCTTCCACTGCTCGATGGCGTCCGGCAGCCGCTTCGCGTCGCGCAGGATGACGCCGTACGCGTACTTGTAGTCCGGGCGCTTGGGCGCGCGGTCCACGGCGGTCTTCATGCTGTCGAGCGCCTGGGTGTACTCAGAGCGCTTCGCGCGCACGAGCCCCAGGTAGTAGAGCGCCTCGTGGTTGGACGGCTCGTTGCGCAGCGCGAGGCCCAGGTTGCTCTCCGCGCCGGCCAGGTCGCCCTTCTCCAGGAGCACCGCGCCCAGGGTGATGGGCGTGGTGATGGAGCGGGGGTCCTCCGCCTTGGCCTTCTCCAGCTCCGCGGCGGCCTCGTCCAGCCGGTGCAGCCGCCAGAGGACCAGGCCGCGCTGCAGCCGGCCGTCCTTCAGCAGGTGCGGATCCAGCTCCAGGGCGCGGTTGGCCTCCGTCTCCGCGCGGGTGGCGTCGCCGTTGAGCAGGGCCACGCGCGACAGGCCCAGGTGGGCGTCCGCCAGGTTGGGGTCCAGCTGCACGGCGCGGTCGAACTCCTGCTGCGCGAGCAGGCTGTTGTTCTCCGCGAGCGCCAGCTCACCCAGGCCGGCGTGCACGCCCGCGTGCTCCGGAGCCTGCTGCGCGGCGGCCTCCAGCAGGGTGCGCGCGTCCGCGTTGCGGTGCTGCCGGAGGTACAGGCGGCCCAGGTACAGGCCCGCGTCCACCAGCTTCGCGTCGGCGGCGGTGGCGCGCTTGAAGTGGCCTTCCGCCTCCGTGGGCTTGTCCAGCGCGTCCTCGATGCGGCCGTAGAGGTACGCGATGCGCGCCTCGTTGGGGAAGCTCTTGCTGGCGGCCTCCACGGCGGTGAGGGCGTCCTGCATCTTGCCCGTCATCACCAGCGCGGTGATGTGGCCGTCCACGAACCCCAGGTTGTCGCTGTCCTCCTTCGCGAGCGAGGCGTAGAGCGGCAGCGCGCCGTCGTAGTCGCGCTGCGAGCGCAGCACCTGGGCCAGCTGGGCCTTGATGAAGTCGGAGTCCGGGTTGTCCTTGAGGGCCTCCTTCAGCTCCGTTTCCGCTTCCTTGGGCTTGAACTGCTGGAAGAGGGCCACGCCCTTGAGGCCGCGGGCGCGGGCGCGCTCGGCGGGCCCCAGCGCGTCCTGGAGCTTCAGGGCGCTCTCCACGGCCTGGGCGCCCTGCTCGATGTTCGACTTGCGCACCAGCAGCTCCACCGCGGCCAGCTCCACCGCGGAGGCGGCGTGCTGCGGATCCGCGGCGAGCGCTTCCGCGTAGGCCTTGGCGGCCTCGTCGGCCTTGCCCTGCGCCTGGTACAGGTTGCCCAGCGCGTGGTGGGCCTTGGCGGACTTCGCGTCCTTCTCCAGCACCTTGGTCAGCGTGGCGACGGCGTTGCCGATGTCCTTCTGCTGCGCGTAGGACTCCGCCAGGAGGAAGGAGAGCTCCAGGTCACCCTGGTTGTCCTCGCGGACGGCGGCGTCCCGCAGGCGGGCCTGCACCTCCGCCGCCTTTCGCTGGGTGAGCGCGATGCCGGCGGTGGTCTTGATGACCTCCACGTTCTTCTCGCCCAGCAGCTCGATGGCCTCCATGTGCTTGCCGCACGTGGTGAGGTCGGCGCGCTCTCCGGCCGCGTAGCGGCGCTGCAGGTAGGCGACGGACTGGCACCAGAGGGCGCGGACCTCCGGGTACTCCGTCTTCGCCAGCACCTGGGCGCTCTTGGTGCGCGCTTCCTTGTAGCTGGCGTAGGTGTCCGCCAGGAGCCCCTTGCGCGCCTCCTCGACGAGCTTCGCCTCGGGGGAGCCGGAAGCCACGCGGGACGGGAAGAACTTGTTGCGGCCGAAGGCGCCGTAGCGGCTGGCCTCGAAGCTGGCGCCGGTGCCCAGCACGAGCACCGCCACGCCCGCGGCGATGATGGCGGGCATGCGCTTCTTCCACTTGGCGTCGGAGGCGCTGCGGTCCACGACGGACACCGCGGCCATGCGGCCTTCGTAGAGCTGGCGCAGCCGCTCCATGCTGGCCTGGGGGTTGGCGGGATCCGCGGCGCCCGCCGCCTCCGGAGCCGGCGCGCCCGGGGTGGCCGCGAGCGGCACGGCCTTGGCCGGACCCTCCATCAGCCGCTGGATGGCGGCGGCGAAGACGGGCACGGTGCCGATGGCGGACCACGCCTCCGAGTCCGGCGACACGTCCTCGTTGCCCAGGAGCTGGCCGTCCTCGAGCATCTTGACGATGACGCCCTCTTCGAACGGGCCGAACATCTTCCCGGAGCGGCGGCGCACGTGGAAGCGCTTCACCTGCACGCGGCCACCGGCGTCCTTGCCGGCGCTGTCGTCGATGAAGCTGAGCATCTCCAGGCCGTCCGCGGGGCCCGCGGCGGGCGGGGGCGGCAGCGGCGCGGAGAGGTCCGCTTCCAGGTCATCCACGGGCGCGGCGGTGGGGTCGAACTCCAGCGCGTCCGGCAGGCCCGTGGCCGCGGAGGACGGGACGGGCGAGGGGGCGCCGAAGTCCACGTCGCCGAAGTCCACGGC
>NZ_RAVY01000311.1:0-7272 GCF_003611625.1 Corallococcus sp. CA054B | reverse complement strand
CCACTGCCGCAGGCCCGGCCCCGGCTGCCCCTTCAGCCGCAACCCCGCGAACAACACCCCGCCCGCCAGGAGGAAGCGCATCCCCGCCATCCGGAACGGCGGAAAGCCCGTCAGCGCGAACCGCATCGCCAGGTAGGTCGACCCCCAGATGACGTAGAGCGCGAAGAGGCTGAACAGCAGGCGGCCCCGGTGGGGCGTGGGCTCGGCTACGTCGGGGGTCACGGTCGCGGTCGTCACGGCGGCGGCCTTCTAACCCCCGCCTCCCTCCCGTGCGATGTGCGCTTTGCCGTACCCGCCACACAGGCCGGCGGACCAGCGCCTCGCCTGCCTGCCCTCCGGAAGGCCCCTCCCAATTGAATGCCCCGGGCGTCCCTTTTAGAATTCTACAGGAGGCATGAAGACCCGGAGGTCGGGCCGACAGCCCCCGGAGCGTGAGCGGGAATGCCCGACGAATTGGGTGAGCGCGAGAAGGAAGTCCTCCGAGCCGTGGTGCAGGAGTACATCACCACCGGCGGCCCGGTCGGCAGTCAGCAACTGACGCGCCGCGGAGAGTTCGAGGTCTCCTCCGCGACCATGCGCAACGTGCTCGCCGACCTGGAGGCCCTGGGCTTCCTGGAGAAGCCCCACACGTCCGCCGGCCGCGTGCCCACCGACCGGGGCTACCGCTTCTACGTGGACACCCTGGTGAAGCTGCGCGACCCCGCCCCCCGCGACCGCGAGCTCATCCACGCCGGCCTCGTCCATGAGTCCAGCCTGGACGAGGTGCTGTCGGAGGCCAGCCGCGTGCTGCACTCGCTCACGCGCCATGCGGGCGTCGTCCTCACGCCCCGCCCCGACGCCGCCCGGTTCCAGCGCATCGAGTTCCTGCGCCTGCGCGAGAACCGCGTGCTCGCCATCCTGGTGGGCCAGAACGGCCAGGTGCACAACAAGGCCCTCACCGTGGACTTCCCGGTGACGTCCGACGAGCTCATCAAGGCCAGCAACTACCTCTCCGAGCTGCTGCACCAGGTGCCCCTGGAAGAGGCGCGCGAGCGCATCCGCGCGGAGATGGACCAGGAGCAGGCCCTCTACAACGCGCTCACCGCCAAGGCCCTCCGCCTGGGCGCCGCCGCCACCGACCTGCAGACGCCGGAGCGCGTGCTCATCGAAGGCACCGGCTCCTTCCTGGAGCAGCCGGAGTTCGCGGACGTGGAGCGCATCCGCGCGCTGTTCCGCGCCCTGGATGAGAAGCACAAGCTGCTGCACCTCCTGGACCGCGTGCAGCGCACGAAGGAGATGCACGTCTTCATCGGCGCGGAGAGCGAGTTCTCCGCCGCCGGAGACCTCACCGTCATCGCCAGCCCCTACGGCACGGCGGAGGCGGTGCTGGGCACGGTGGGCGTCATCGGGCCCACGCGCATGGACTACCGGCGCGTGATTCCCCTGGTGAACTTCACCGCCCAGGTGCTCTCCAGCGTGCTGGAGAAGGTGTAGCGGCCTACTGCGGCGCGGGCGCGTAGACGCGCAGCGCCGCGGGGGCGACCTCGAAGCGCATGGGCGTCATGCCCACGTTCTCCCCGTCCGCGTTCATCTCCATGGGCGGGTCCGTCTCCACGACGAGCCGGGAGGCGTGCAGGTGCACGACGGACTCGTGCTCCAGGTGCCCGCCGCTCCGCATGCCCAGCGCCACGCGCGCCAGCGTGGCCACGTCCTGCAGGTGGCCCAGCCCCGTGCGCTCGCCGCCGTCCGCCACGGAGGGCGCGGTGATGGCGTAGACGTGGAAGCGGCGGTCGTCCAGCGTCGCGTCCGGCGCCACCATGTTGCCCGCGCCGTGGTAGCGGCCGTTGCCCACCACCAGCTGGAGCGCGTCCACCTCCAGCGTCTGGCCTTCCGCCTGGAGCCGGACGTGGAAGGGCTGCAGCGTGCGCATCTCCGCGGCGGCGGCCATGGGATAGGCCAGCTTGCCGGCGCGCTGCTTCAACTCCTGCGTGAGCCGCTTCGCGATGGCGGTGGTGAGCCCCAGGCTGGCGGCGTTGAGGAAGGGCCGCCCGTTGACGAGCCCCACGTCCACGCGCGCCGTGTAGCCCCCGGCGATGACGTCACACGCGGCCTCCAGCGTGTCCGGGATGCCCAGCGAGCGGGCGAAGTCGTTGCCGGTGCCCAGCGGCACCACGCCCAGCGTCACGTCGCGCCCCATCAGGGCCTGCGCCGCGCAGCTGATGGTGCCGTCGCCTCCTCCCACGAGGACGCGGCGGGCCCCCTGGGCAATGGCCTCCTCCACCACCTTGCGCAGGCGCTTGGGCCGCGCCAGCGCGTGCGCGGCCATGAGCGGGATGCCGTGTTCGGCCAGCAGCTCACGGGCGTGCTCGAAGGCGTCGCGCCCCGAGCGCGAGCGCGTATTCACCACCAGGACCGCGGGCCCTTCATCCATGTGACGAAGGCGCGGAGGCGCGTTGAGTGCGGGTTCCAGAGGAAACCTCGGCTTTGGATGCAGCGCCTCCAAGCTGCGCACGATCGTCCCAGGGCACCAGCGGGACCCATGCGGAAAGGGCAGGCGCACTGTCCATTCCCCACCGGCTGCACGCGGAGAGGTTCCACGGGTGGACAGGGGTAGGGTGCTGGCGGGTTCCCTCCCTGGGTAGGCGTGTTCACCTTCCAGGCGACGCGGACTCCGTGCCTCGGACCCGCGCCGGGACGTTCTCCAGGAGGGTATTGAATGGCACGAGGAAGCAAGACCCGGTACTCGGCGAAGCAGAAGCGCATGGCCGAGCACATCGAGAAGGGCTACGAGGACAAGGGCACCAGCGAGAAGACCGCGGAGGCCCGCGCGTGGGCCACCGTGAACAAGCTCACCGGTGGCGGCATGAAGGGCGGCTCCGGCAGCAAGGCGAAGGCGGCCCGCCGGCGCCCCGCGGCCCGCAAGAACGCGCGCAAGGCCGGACGCGTGGGCGGCAAGCGCCGCGCCGCGACCGCGAAGAAGAGCACCTCCTCCAGCCGCAGGAAGGCCGCGCCCACCCGGGCCCGGCGCACCACCACCGGCCGCAAGGCCACCTCGCGCACCGGCACCGCCGGCAAGCGCTCCACGGCCCGCAAGAGCACCGCGCGCCGGGGGACGGCTCGCAAGAGCACGGCGTCCCGTTCACGCGCGAAGCGGGGCGGTTCGCGCAAGTAGCTCCTGAAGGGCTCCACCGGTGGCCACGCTTTGTCCGTGGCCGCCGGGGACGCCTTCAGCCCAGCACGCGCCTCAGCGCGACTCCTCGTCCTTGGTGGTGTCCCGCGACGCGGCGTCCCAGGGCCAGATTTCGGGCTCCGCTTCCAGGCGGCGCAGCAGCTCCGCGGGGTCCTTCACCAGCGTGCGGCACCCGGCCGTGCGCAGGTCCTCCGCGCGGAAGCCGCCGCACAGCACGCCCACGGACGCCAGGTGCAGCTTGCCCGCGGCCAGCGCGTCGTAGGGCGTGTCACCCACCACCACCACCGTGGCGGGGTCCGGCTTGCCCAGCTTCGCGAGCGCCGCCTCGAAGATGTCCGGGTGCGGCTTGCTCTTGTCGACCTCGTCCTTGGCCGTCTTCGCCTCGAACAGGCCGTCGATGCCGCACAGCTCCACGTAGCGCTTGAGCTCGTCGTCCTTGGCGCTGGAGGCCAGGGCAATCTTGCGGCCGCGCTTGCGCAGCAGCTGGAACAATTCCTTCACGCGCGGGAAGGCGCGCACCTTGGGCAGGAACTCGCGCTTGAAGCGCGCGGAGCGGTCCTCCTCCAGGTCCTTGCCGAAGCGCTCCAGCTCCTCGTCGTTGAAGAAGACGGGCAACAGCTGGTCGGCGCCCTTGCCAATCTGGCTGCGCACGTGGGCAAACGGGATGTCCCGCCCGAACTCGATGAACGACCGGCGCCAGGCCTCGGCGTGCTCGTCCACGGAATCCACCAGCGTCCCATCCACGTCGAAGATGACGTTCTCGACCATGCGCGGCAAACCTCCGCCGCCAAGGTGGCGATGGGCGACGTGCCGGTCAACCGCCCGTGGGTGACTTCGGTCCACTCTCCTGCGCTTCGCTGTCCACGAGTGTCCGGGTCTGCACGCTGTATCCGTCCGGAGCGGCGGGGGTGAACGCGTCGTTGGGCAGCGACGTCTTCAGGTCCACCTTCGACAGCACCGTCTCCCCCTGCTTCGCGTCCCCCACCCAGCGCGTGAGCTTCTGGGGCACGCACAGCCCCAGGGACGCGTCGCAGTGCTCCTCCTCCATCCGCACCTCCGCCCGGGTGCCGTCCGGCGCGCGCGTCTTCTTGGCCAGGAAGTCCAGCGAGGGCCAGCGCAGCACGTACGTCACCTCCAGGCCGCCGCCCGCCTCGCCCTCCAGCGCCATGGTCAGCTCCACGGCCTCCTTCGCCTGGGGCAGGCCGGAGGTGCGCTTCGCCTTCGTGCTGCGCAGCAGCAGCGGCGCGCGGAAGCCGTCCGGCACGAAGGGGGTGAAGATTTCGGTGAGGAACGCGGACAGCTTCTCCGCGGAGACCTGGGACGTGAAGGTGGTGAACTGCTTCGTCGCCTCCACCTGCTCGTACAGGTGCTTGCCGTCCCACCACACCTGCCGGGCCTGGGGCGCGGACACGGTGCCGCGCATCTTCTGGGGCGCGCGGTACGCGAAGGTGAAGCCCGCGGAGGCGGTGTCCCCCTCCGTCTGGGTGCCCTCCAGCTGGTAGGCCACAAGCTTCGCGTCGCGCGCGGCCAGCTTCTCTCGCACCTGGGCCATCAGCTCCGCGTCGTTCGCGCCTCCGGACGAGGACGAACGGCACGCGAGGACGCCCACGAGGGGCACGAGGAGGAGGGCGCGCATGGGGGAACTCCCGAGGGCTGGAAATGGAAAAGGCCCCGCTGTTCCCAGGGGGCCTTCGGACTGCCTCGGTGAGGAGGCAGCTTCGGACTACTTCACCGCCACGCCGGTCGCGGAGGAGCTGGTGATGCCGATGATGGTGCCGAACAGGGCGAAGATGCCGTGACGGGGCGTGGTGCTCGCCGACTTCAGGTCCACCTTGGAGGCGCCCATGGCCTTCGCCTCGGTGATGAGGAGGCGGTTGACCACCGTGTCCAGGTCGCTCTGGACGATGTCGATGATGTGGAAGATCGCGGTCAGGCCCAGCGAGCTGCCCTGGATGACGGCCACGGCCTCACCGTTGGCGGCGATCTCGGAGCCGGAGACGATGGCGGACTCGACGCTGGTGCAGCCCACGAGGGAGGCGGCGGCAACGGCGGACAGGATGAACTTCTTCATGGTTATCTCCCCAACTGACGGTGGCTTGGATGGTGGCGGAGCGGCCCGGACGGGCGCTCCGCCGTTCGGTAAAACCTCAAGCGGCGCGGTTCGTAGCAGAAGGCTTTTTCAAGTCAAGGACCCGGGGCGGCTTATTCCGAGTTCTGTTGGACACTTCATCCGCCGGGCGGCGCTGAACCGGTCGCCCCTCTCGCGCAGGTGAGGCATCTTCGCGCATGCACCCGGTTTCCGCTCCACGTCCCGCCCCGGCCCGCGTCTGGCTGCACCTGCTGCTCTTCGCGGTGACGCTGGGGACGACGTTCCTCGCGTACCTGCTGCTCTTTGGCCGCTCGTTCCCGTTCAGCGGGGCCGGGCTGCTCGCGGAGGACCGGACCCAGGCGCTGTTCTTCAGCGGGTCGCTGCTCGCCATCCTGGGCTCGCACGAGATGGGGCACTACGTGCTCGCGCGGTGGCACCGGGTGGACACGTCACTGCCGTACTTCATCCCGCTGCCGGTCCCGGGGAGCCTGGGCACGCTGGGCGCGGTCATCCGGCTGCGCGGGCGCATTCCCACGCGCAACGCGCTGGTGGACATTGGCGCCGCGGGGCCGCTGGCGGGGCTGGTGGTGGCGCTGCCCCTGCTCTACTGGGGGCTGTTGCACTCCACGGTGGTGGACTCGCCGCCGGTGCCGTCCGCGTTCCCCGGCGAGTCGTCGCTGTGGGTGCTGGGACAGGACCTGCTGCGCTGGGTGATGGAGAAGCTGACGCAGGCGCCGCCCGCGATGGAGCCCGTCTACACGAGCCACCAGACGCTCTTTGGCGACAACCTGGTCATGAAGGCGCTGACGTGGCTGGCGCTGGGCCCCCTGCCGGAGGGCAAGGACGTGGTGGTGCACCCGGTGGTGATGGCGGCGTGGTTCGGCCTGCTGGTGACGCTGCTCAACCTGCTGCCGGTGGGGCAGCTGGACGGCGGGCACCTGACGTTCGCGGTGCTGGGGCCCAAGGCCCGCCACGTGGGCCAGGGCGTGGCGGCGGTGCTGCTCTTCCTCACGCTGTTCGTCACCGCGTCGTGGGGCCTGTGGCTGGTGGTGGCCAGCAAGGTCGTGGGCTTCGGCCACCCGGAGGTGTTGCGGCCGGAGGAGCCCCTGAGCGCCTCGCGCAAGGTCATCTGCGCGCTGTGCCTGCTGGCGCTGGTAGGGTGCGCGATGCCCGTCCCCCTGCGAGAGGTGTGGTCATGAAGTACCAGTGCGAAGGCTGCGATCGGCTGGTCAAGGTGGAGACCTACGTCCTGGAGGACCACGCGCTGGCCGTGGCGTGCCCGGCGTGTGGCGCCTGGACGCGGGCGGCGCCTTCCCTCTCCAAGCCGGCCTCCCCACGGCCCACGCCCACTCTGGAGGGTGACGGGGTGGAGGACCTCGCGGTGGCGGTGCCGCTGACGGCGCCCTACGCGGGCCCTCCTCCGCCGCCTCCCTCGCGGCCCAGCGTCACCGCGCTGCGGGTGGTGCGCCCGGATGCGCCCGCCGCGGCCCCGCTCGCGCTGGACGGAGACCTCTTCCAGGCGCCGCCGGGCCACTGTCCCAAGTGCGTGGCGCCCATGCGCGACGACGCCGGGTCCTGTTCGGCGTGCGGACTGGTCTACGCCAACTTCATCCCGGACGAGCACCAGCCCTCCGAAGGCCTGGCCCGGGAGTGGCGCGAGCTGCTGGAGACCTGGCACGACTGGGACGCGCACGACCGCCTGCTGTCCCAGGGGATGATGCGGGGCGAGATGGCCATGGTGGGCCGGCTGTACCGCATGCGGCTGGCCCGGGCACCGAGCGACGCCCAGGCGCTGCGCGGGCGGGATGAGGTGGTGCGCCGGGTGACGATGGCGACGACGCTCGCCTCCGACGGACCGTCACCGGCGCTGGGGCGCAAGGTGAAGACCGTGGTGATGGGCGTCGTGCTGGTGGTGTCGCTGGTGATGCTGCTGGTGCTCGTCCAGATGATGCGCGGGTCCTTCTAGGCGGCGGGCAGGGCTGGAGCGCTGGCCGGCCCGCTTCCCGGGCGGGCG
>NZ_RAVY01000310.1:0-7308 GCF_003611625.1 Corallococcus sp. CA054B | reverse complement strand
GGTCCATGATCGGCACTCCTGGCGCGGCGGAGGAGGAGGGCCTCGTCCCGCGGGTCGCGAGCGGGGCCACGCGTCCGCGCTCCTTCGAAGCTGGGCCCGGCGCCTCCGGACCGCAGGCCGCCGCTGGCGGGAGGAGGGCCCCGCGCGTGCCCGCACGCCGCCGCCCCCAAGCCTTGCGCCCGCGAGTCCCGGCCCCAAACGTTCCGCGTGCGAGGACCCCGAAGGGGGAGGGCCATGGACAGCGTCGTCGCAACCGATTCCCTGGTGCAGGTCCCGGAGGCCGCCCGCGCGGACAAGGCGGACTCCCTGAAGCCCTTCGAGGTCCACGTGCAGGCCAGCTCGCTGGAGCGCTTCCGGCCAGGGCTCACGGCGGCGGAGTGGGAGTCACTCCAGTCCCACGCGGAGCAGGCCCGGGATGGCATGAGCGGCCGCACGTTCTGGAACGTGAACTCCACGTCCCGGGGCGGCGGGGTGGCGGAGATGCTGCCCGGGCTGCTCGCCTATGGCCGAGGGGCGGGCGTGGACACGCGGTGGATGGTGATGCGGGGCACGCCCGGCTTCTTCCACATCACCAAGCGGCTGCACCACGCGCTGCACGGCTCCCGGGGAGATGGCTCTCCGCTGGGGCCCCGGGAGCGCGCCTGCTACGAGGACGTGCTTCGCGACAACGCGGAGGAGCTGCTCGTCCTCATCCGCCCGGGCGACGTGGTCCTGCTGCACGACCCGCAGACCGCGGGACTGGCGCCGGCGCTCGCCGCCGCGGGGGCCGGGGTGGTGTGGCGCTGCCACATCGGATGTGACGTGCCCAACGAGGAGGTGGAGCGGGCGTGGGCCTTCCTCGCGCCGGGGCTGGCCGCCGCGCGGCTCGCGGTCTTCTCACGGGCCGCCTACGTGCCGCCGATGCTGGCGGACCGGGCGGTCGTCATCCAGCCCTCCATCGACATCTTCGCGGTGAAGAACCAGCCCCTGGAACCCGCCGTCGCGAGCGCCATCCTGGGCCACATCGGGCTGGTGGGCCGCTCGCCGGACCTCCCCGCGCCTGTCTTCACCCGGATGGACGGCGTGCCGGCCCGGGTGTCGCGCGGGGCGGACATCGTGCGGCTGGGGGCCGCGCCCGCGGCGGACGTGCCGCTGGTGGTGCAGGTGTCGCGGTGGGATCCGCTGAAGGACCCGGTGGGCGTGCTGCGGGGCTTCGCGCTGCTCCTGAAGCAGTCGCCCTGCCTGCGCGCGGAGCTGGTCCTCGCCGGCCCCTCGGTGACGTCCGTCGCGGATGACCCGGAAGGGGCGGCCACGTTCGAGTCCGTCGTCGCGGCGTGGCGCGAGCAGCCGCGCTTCCTGCGCCAGCGCGTCCACCTGGCCTGCCTGCCCATGGTGGACCCGGAGGAGAACGCCGCCATCGTCAACGCGCTCCAGCGGCATGCGGGCGTGGTGGTGCAGAAGAGCCTGAAGGAGGGCTTCGGGCTCACCGTCACGGAGGCCATGTGGAAGTCCCGGCCCGTGGTGGCGAGCGCGGTGGGCGGCATCCAGGACCAGGTGCACCACGAGGTGGAGGGCCTGCTCGTGCGCGACCCCACCTGCCTGCCGGAGTTCGCCGCCGCGGTGCGAAGGCTCCTGGAGGAACCCCGCCTGTCGGCCCGCCTGGGCACCCAGGCCCACGAGCAGGTGCGCGCCCGCTTCACCGCCGTCCGTCACCTCTCCGACTTCGCGTCCCTGCTGCGCAGGCTGGACATCCGCGGCGCGTGAGGCCCTCCGGGGCCCCGGGTCAGGAGGCGCTCACGCTCCGGCCCACCTCCCGCCGCCGCGGCCGCGAGCGCAGCCACTTCTCCAGGCCCACCGCCGGCAGCACGCAGGCGCCCACCAGCACCGACCGCGCGATGTCCCCCAGCGACAGCGGCGCGGAGCCGAAGAGGCGCTGGAAGAAGGGCACGTACATGAACGCGGCCTGGAGCAGCACCAGCGCGGCGATGCCCACGAACACGGTGGGGTTGCTCGTGAAGCCCACCTCGCGCGTGGAGCCCGTCAGCGTGCGGCACATCCACAGGTAGAAGATTTGAAAGCTGACCACGGTGTTGACGGCCATGGTGCGCGCCTCGGCCAGGGTCAGGACGTTGGAGGCATCCTGGCCGCCGCCCTGGCGCGCGAACTCCCAGAGGAACAGGCCGATGGCGCCCGCCGCCATCAGCAGCGCGACGAGCCCGGTGCGCATCACCACGAAGTGGCTCAGGACGGGCGTGTCCGGCGCGCGGGGCGGACGGCGCATGACGTGGCGCTCCTTCGCCTCGAAGGCCAGGGGCAGCGCCAGGGTGACGGTGGCCACCAGGTTGATCCACAGCAGCTGCGTGGGGCGCATGGCCAGCAGCGGTTCGCGCACGCCGCCGGCCTCCTGTAGGGGAAAGAACGTCACCCCCAGCATGAGGATGAGGGCGAGCCCCAGGTTGGTGGGCAGCACGAAGGCGAGCGACTTGACGAGGTTGTCGTAGACGCGGCGGCCCTCCTCGACGGCGGCGACGATGGTGGCGAAGTTGTCGTCCGTCAGCACCAGGTCCGCGGCCTCGCGGGACACGGCCGTGCCGGTGATGCCCATGGCCACGCCGATGTTGGCCTGCTTGAGCGCGGGCGCGTCGTTGACGCCGTCGCCCGTCATCGCCACCACGTGCCGCTGCGCCTGGAGCGCGCGCACCAGCCGCAGCTTGTGTTCGGGGGCCAGGCGCGCGAACACGTTCGTGTCCTTCACCGCCACGGCCAGCTCCGCGTCGCTCATGCAGGACAGGTGCGCGCCGGTGAGGCCCGGATGCCCCGGAGCGTGGAGTCCCAGCTGAAGGCCAATGGCCTCCGCCGTGCCCGGGTGGTCCCCGGTCATCATCTTCACGCGGATGCCGGCGGCGTGGCAGGCCTTCACGGAGGCCACGGCCTCCTCGCGGGGCGGGTCGATCATCCCCTGCAAGCCCAGCAGCGTGAAGCCGGCCTCCACGTCCTTGGACCGCAGGGCCTCCGCCCCGGGCAGGCCCTTGCGCGCGAAGGCGAGCACGCGCAGGCCCTGCCGCGCCATGCGCTCCACCTCCACCAGCACGGCGTCGCGGTCCAGCTCCGGCCCGCAGCGGCGCAGCACGACCTCCGGGGCGCCCTTGAGGACCAGCTCGCGCCCCTCCGGTCCGCCCGCGTGGAGCGTGGCCATGTACTGGTGCTCGGACTCGAAGGGGATGGCGTCCAGGCGCGGGTTGCGCTCGCGCACGTCCATCACGCCCAGGTCCGCCTTCTTCGCGGCGAACAGCAGCGCCCCTTCCGTGGGGTCGCCGGTCATCCCCCAGCGGCCCTCGCGAGGCTGGAGGTCGGCCTCGTTGCAGAGCACGCCCGCGACGAGCAGCGCGCGCACGTCTTCTGGCGGCACCTCCAGGGTGCGTCCCGCGTGGAGCAGCTCGCCCAGGGGGGAGTGGCCCACGCCGGTGAGCGTGTAGTGCCCGCGCCGGGTCCACAGCGCCTGCACGGTCATCTCGTTGCGGGTGAGGGTGCCGGTCTTGTCCGTGCAGATGACGGTCGTGCTGCCCAGGGTCTCCACGGCGGGCAGCTTGCGGATGACGGCGCGGCGAAGCGCCATGCGCTGCACTCCGATGGCCAGGGCGATGGTGACGATGGCGGGCAGCCCTTCCGGGATGGCGGCCACCGCCAGGGTGATGGCCACCAGCACCGCGTCGCTGAAGGCATATCCCCGGAACATCCCCACCCCGAGCAGCACGGCGGACAGCACGACGATGCCCGCGCTGATGATGCGGCCCAGCCGGGCCAGCTCCCGCGTGAGCGGCGTGCTCAGGTCCGCGGTCTGCTCCATGAGATGGGAGATGCGGCCCAGCTCCGTGGCGCCGCCGGTGGCGACGACGACGGCGGTGGCAGTCCCGGACGTCACCAGCGTGCCGCCGAAGGCAAGGCTCGCCCGGTCCCCCAGCTCCGCGGCCACGGCCACGGCCGCGACGTGCTTGCTCGACGGGACGGACTCACCGGTGAGCGCGGCCTCCTCCACCTGGAAGTTGCGGGAGCGCAGCAGGCGCAGGTCCGCGGGCACGCGGTCCCCTGAAGCCAGCTGCACGACGTCGCCAGGGACGAGCTCCGCCGCCGGCCGCGCCACCAGGTGCCCGTCGCGCAGCACCTGCGCGGTCTCCGGCACCATGTGGTTCAGGGCCTCGATGGCGCGGCCCGCGCGGTACTCCTGCACGAAGCCGATGAGGGTGTTGAGGACCACGACGGCGGCCACGACGAGCCCGTCGGTCACCTTGCCCAGCAGGATGGCCAGGGCCGCGGAAGCGATGAGGACCCAGATGAGCGGGCTGTCGATCTGCCGCCACAAGAGCTTCCACGCGCTGTCCGGCCGGGAGCGCTCCAGCACGTTGGGGCCCTGGCGCGCGAGCCGTTCCCGGGCCGCCTCCTCCGTCAGTCCCTTCTGCGTGCTGGAGAGCTGTTCCAGCACGGCCTCCGGGAGGAGCGCGTGCCAGGGGACAGAAGGCACGTCGGGGGCGCGAAGCCCTGCCTGCTTCCTCGGCTGTGACGGCTCCTGCATGGCGTGCCTCCCCTGGGGAAGCTGGCCACGGGCAGGGCCGCCCGTCAGCGGGAGGCGAGCAGCGGGGCGGTGTGGCTGCGCCCCGGTCTCAACTGGGTCCCGTTACTCGCTCAAACGACACGCCCAGGTTTCCGACCGCTTCGAGCGCGCTCTTGACGTCTTCGGAGACGATGAATGCTGTCTTGAACCTCTTCGGCCTGAAGACATGAGCGCCCTCGGTCTTCGAGGGGTCGATTCGCAGTCCGTAGATCCAGTTGTACTCCCCTTCAAGTTCAGGGGGATGGTCGTCCTCGTCGTAGTGATGCACCTCCCGGCATCGTGCCTCGTCGATACAATCAATCACCTTGGTGGCATTGACGACGAAGTACCGCTCGGGCTCGCCATCAATCAGGACTGGGAACAGTTGGACGTTGTCGGAAGCGAGCGTCTTGAAGATCTTCGCGACCGCTTCGCTGACGATGGGTGCTTTCTCTATCACGGAGAACACAAATGCTCGCCTGATGCCGGGGTGTGAGACTTGGGTCTTGAGAGGGCCAGGGTCTGAAAGGACGCGGCCATCCGCGAACATCCAAGGCTCTTCAAACGCATCTCCAGAGTCTCGTGTCGGTGTATCAATGAGCCACTGGGGTATATCGCCCATTTCAACCCAATAGAATTGGCGCTCCATCTCACTCTCCCCTCTTCACAATGAGTCGCCGTAGCGGCGAGCCCTGCGTCGTGAGCTCGGCGGCTATTTTCGCTAGCTCATCCATCAAACTGGCCCGACAGGTTTCAGTTGTCCTACAGCGGCTGACGGCATCTTGTAGCCGACTTACGACCTTCTTGTGATACAGCTCGGGGTGTGGCCCTTCATGACCCTTGAGCCGCACTTTGTTGGCCGCATCTTCCAGCGTCAGGCCTGCCTTCTTGAAAATCCTCTCACACAGCGGTGTCCAAGGGCCGCCTGTGGCAGCCGAAAACAGATTCTTGTTCGTGCAGATGTGATGGACCGGGCCCTCGGAGTCACCCGGAATGCCGTTCGAGTACATCGCGACGGCAGCGGTCGCCCCCGGAGCCAGCGCCACATTCAGCACTCCCGCGGCAGGCATCGCGATGGAAGTCACGCCACCATTCAGTGCCTCTCCGAGGATGAACCCCGCCTCGGCGTGTCCTCGCGATGCAGCCTGGGGGAAGCCCGGGAGTCTGGGCCCCTGGGCCGCCATCGCACTCCTTCCTCCCAGGGCCGCGGTGACGAGCAACACCAGGACACGCGTCCCGTTGGTCCCCAGCACCTTGCCGAAGCGATGGCCGATGTCCTGCAACTCGATGACGCTCGTTGCCGTCCCCGCGTCGTCCCACAGCCGCACGAAGCCCCGGCCCATCTCCCAGACCGGCACGATGCCCAGGTAGGCCACCATCGCCGCCGTCAGTGCCACCGCGATGACCTTCGTGACGGGCTCGGGCAGCGTCATCGTGAGGAGCACGGACAACGCGGCCGAGGTCACCATGGCCTTGAGCACCACCGGGTTCAGCACCTTGCCGACCTCGACCTCGACGCTCTCCCACACCGTGTCGAGAGCGAACGAGAGCGCCATCAGCGTCCGGTCCTTGCGCGAGAACGTCAGCCCCGTCCCGCCCACCAGCGTCAAGCAGTCGTCCCCGTCAGGGCAGATGCGCGCGGACAGCGCTTCAGGTGAGCTGCCTGAGCCAGGGTCCGCGAGCCCCTTCGCGGACGCGAGCAGGGCCCTGGACCGCACCCACCCTCGCTGGTCGGCCGCATCCGTCTCGCGGAAGGCAACGTCCATTCGCATGTCCAGGATGAGCCGCGCGAGGGCCGCCTTGAACGCGTCCTCACTCACCTGGACCGGATCCACATCCAGGGACTCGTGAACCACCTGCCTGCCGTCTCCAACCTCAACGTGGACAACGCGAGTGGTCGCACACCCTCCCATGAGAAACACCAACGCGACAGCGCCCACCCATTGCACGAACACCCCCGAAGCCGAACCACCTGAAAATCAGGAGGTTTGCCATCCTCACTCCGGGGTTTTGGTATTTCAAGGAATCCGCGTATTCGCAGGCGCAAGTGGCATGGCGTGCCTCCCCTGGGGAAGCTGGCCACGGGCAGGGCCGCCCGTCAGCGGGATGCGAGCAGCTGGGCCGTGGTGTCGCGCAATGCCTGTCGTGTGGCCACGTCCTGGGCGACGGCGGGCCACGGCTGCTCGGCTTCCTCCAGCAGCCAGCGGGCATCCCCCGGAGGCGACCAGCGCTCGCGCGCGAGAATGCGCGCAAGCCGGGCCGCGCAGACCTCCGGACGCTCCCAGGCGCGCTTCACCTGCGACAGCAGCCAGCCCACGAGCCCCGGCCGCGCGCCCAGGTCGGTGCGCACCACGCCCGGGTGGAGCACCACCACGTCCACCTCCGGGTGCGCGGTGGCCACGTCGCGCATGGCCAGCGCGAAGCACAGCTTCGTGTCGCAGTAGGTGCGGATGCTGGAGAAGTCCTCGCCCGTGGGCGTGCGCGCGGCGTCGAAGCGGCCCTTGATGATGAGGCCGGCGCTGACCACCAGGACGCGCCGCAGCCGCCCGGACTCCAGCAGCGGGCGCTGCATCACCAGCGGCGCCAGGTGGTTGGTGACGAACGCCGTCTCCAGCCCGTCCGCGTTGAGCACCCGCTGGGACGGCCACAGCCCCGCGTTGTGCACGAGCGTCGCCCCCGGCGTGACAAGCTCGGCGAGGCGCGCCCCCAGCTCCCGGGCCCCCGCCAACGTCCCCAGGTCC
>NZ_RAVY01000030.1:0-65570 GCF_003611625.1 Corallococcus sp. CA054B | reverse complement strand
GCCGGAGGGTGAGTGCTTCCAGCGCCTGCTGGAGCAGGTGGGGCTGGAGTTCGCCTTCCAGAACGACAGCGGTGGGGATGTTGTAGGCGGCGCTGCCGGGCTCCAGCTGGTCGATGAACCAGAGGCGCTGCTGCGCGAAGGAGAGCGGCAGGTGGCCGTCGCGAGAGGCAGGCTGAAGCGGCGGCGCGGAAGCGACAGGCCGGGTGCCCGCTTCGATACGGGAGGCCAACGCGGCGAGCGTCGGCGCTTCGAAGAGGGCACGCAGGGGCAACTCGACGCCCAGCTCGCGGCGGAGCCGGGAGACGACCTGGGTGGCCAGCAGCGAGTGTCCACCCAGCGCGAAGAAGTCATCCGCGGCGGTGATGGACTCGACGCCGAGCAGCTCGGACCAGAGCGCCGCGAGCTTCTTCTCCGTCTGGGTCTCCGGCGCGCGCGCGGCGGCGCGGGCAAGGGACTCCGCACCGGGAACGGGGAGCGCCCGGACGTCCAGCTTGCCGTGCGCGGTCAGCGGCAGCGCGGGCAGGGAGACGAACGCGGCGGGCACCATGTAGTCGGGGAGCACCTCGGCGAGGCGCGTGCGCAGCGAGGCCGCATCGAGGGCTGCGTCTCCCTGCGGCACCACGTAGGCCACCAGCCGCGGGTCACCCGAAGCATCCTGCCGCACGACCGCCGCGGCCTGCCGGACACCCGCGTGGGCGACGAGCGCGGACTCCACCTCGCCCAGCTCCACGCGGAAGCCTCTCAGCTTTACCTGGGCGTCCAGACGGCCCAGGAACTCAAGGGTCCCGTCCGCGCTCCAGCGCACGCGGTCGCCCGTGCGGTACAGCCGCCCGCCCGGCGTGGCACCGAACAGGTCGGGAACGAACTTCTCCGCGGTGAGGTCCGGGCGTCCCAGGTACCCACGGGCCAGACCCACGCCGCCGATGAACAGCTCTCCCGCGACCCCCGCGGGCACCAGCTCCATGGCGCCGTTCAGCACGTACACGCGCGTGTTGGGCCAGGGCTTGCCCATATCCGGCACGCGCGTGCCGTTCGGCGCCAGCGGCTCACGGGTGATGGAGGCGCAGACCGTGACCTCCGTGGGGCCGTACGCATTGAGCAGTCGCACCCGGCCGGCCCAGGCCTGGACCTGCTCCGGCGACAAGGCCTCACCCGCGCAGATGAGGGTCTCCAGCGACGACAGGCCTCGCGGCTCCAGCCGGGCGAGCACGGACGGCGTCAGGGTGACCGCGGTGATGCGGTGCTCGTCCAGCAGCGCGCGCAACGGCGCGTCGGGCAGCAGCTGCTCGCGGGGCGCCATGACCAGCGTGGCTCCCGCGACGAGCGTGGCGAACACCTCGCACACGGCGGCATCGAAGCCGGGCGACGCGAACTGGAGGACGCGACTGTCAGGGTGATAGCCGTGCGCCTGCGCGGCGGCCACGGCGGTGTTCACCAGGCCGCGATGGCCCAGCAGCGTGCCCTTGGGCCGGCCGGTGCTGCCGGACGTGTAGATGATGTACGCGAGCTGCGCGGGCTCCACCGCCGTGACCGGTGGCGCGTCCGACGGATTCGCGGCGATGCGCGCGGTGTCGGCATCCAGCAGGACGCGAACGGGCCCCGTGGGGAGCAGGGACTCTGGCAGGGTGCTCGAGGTCAGCACGAGCTCGGTGGAGGCGTCCCGCACCATGAACGCCAGCCGGTCGGCCGGATACGTCGGGTCGAGCGTGACGAACGCACCTCCGGCCTTGTGGATGGCGAGCATGCCCACCACGAGGTCTTCCGTCCGCTCCACACAGAGGCCGACGCGCGACTCAGGGCCGACGCCCAGCGAACGCAGGTGATGCGCGAGCGCGTTCGCCTTCGCATCGAGCTGGCGTCGCGTCAGGCGCGTCGCACCCGCGACCACGGCGAGCGCGTCCGGCGCGCTCCGGGCCTGCGCTTCGATGAGCTGGTGGGCACCGCGCGCTTCGGGGAAGGGAACGGTGGTGTCGTTCCAGCCCACCAGCAGCCGCTGTCGCTCGGTGGGCGTGAGGAGGGGGAGCTGGGAGACGGGCAGCTCCACGCCGGCGACGAGCGCCTCCAGCAGCACGCGGTAGTGGCCGACCATGTGCTCCACGGTCGACACGTCGAACAGGTCCGTGCTGTAGGTGAGGATCCCGCTGAACCCGTTGGGCGACTCCGCCAGGGCCAGGGTGAGGTCGAACTTGGTGGCGGTGATTTCCGGGCGCAGGACCTCCAGGCCCAGGCCCGGCAGGCGCTGCTCGGTGCCCGGCGTGTTCTGCAGCACGAACATCACCTGGAAGAGCGGTGAATGGCTGAGGCTGCGCTCCGGGCGAAGCTCCTCCACCAACCGTTCGAACGGAACGTCCTGGTGCTCATAGGCGCCCAGCGTCGTGCGCTTCACGTTCGCCAGCAGCTCGGGGAAGGTCTGCGCCGGGGACACCTGGGTGCGCAGGACCAGGGTGTTGACGAAGAACCCGATGAGGCCCTCCAGCTCGGTGCCGCGGCGTCCCGCGATGGGCGAGCCGACGCTGATGTCCTGCTGCCCGGAGTAGCGCGACAGCAACAGCTGCCACGCCGCCAGCAGCACCATGAAGGGCGTGGCCCCGTGCCGCTGTCCCAGCGCGAGGGTGGCCTGGGTGAGGTGCGTCCCGAGCTCCACGCGGACCGCGCTCCCCCGGAAGGTCTGCGCGGCGGGGCGGGGACGGTCGGTGGGCAGCGCCAGCGTGGGCGCCGCGCCCGACAGCTGGCCGCGCCAGTAGTCGAGCTGCTTCCTGAGCACCGGCCCCTGCATCCAATCCCGCTGCCAGACGGAATAGTCGGCGTACTGCACGGGCAGGGGGGGCAGCACCGGCGCGCGCCGGGTGGCGTGGGCCGAATAGAGGACCGCCATCTCCTGGGCCAGCACGGCGGTGGACCAGCCGTCGGAGATGATGTGGTGCATCGACAGGAGCAGCACGTGCCGCTCCGGCGAAAGGCGCAGCAGCGTCGTCCGGAACAGCGGTCCCTGCTCCAGCGAGAAGGGACGGCGCGCCTCCTCCGCGGCGATCCGCCGGGCCTCCGCCTCGCGCGTGGCCTCGGGCACGTCCGTGAGGTCCACGACGGGCAGCGACACCGTGCCTTCGGGGTGGACCACCTGCAGGGGCAGGTCGTCATCGCCTTGCTGGAACGTGGTGCGCAGGGCCTCGTGGCGGCGGACCAGCTCCGCCAGGCCCTGCTCCATCGCGGTCCAATCCAGCGCCCCCTCCAGCCGCACCGCCACCGGGATGTTGTAGGTGGACGAGCTGCCGCCCTCGAGCTGATTGAGGACCCACAGGCGTTGCTGGGAGAAGGACGCCGCCACCGGCCCGCTGCCCTGGCGCCGCGGGATGCCCGGCGCCGCCTGGGCGTCCTGCTGCTTCTGCCGCTGGCGGAGCAGGGCTTCGAAGAGCTCCCGCTGCTTGGGGGAGAGCTTGCCAAGTTCCTTCGAGATGTCGCGCATGGAGGACGTCCGGATGGATTGCGCGCCCACCGCCAGCGAGGCTGGCCTCGGGTGGGCGCGGAAAATAAGGGAGCCGGTGGAGCGGTGGCTTTGGCTGGCGTGTGGCTCAGTTTTCCTGGGCGGCCCTGGCCAGCAGGTCCTCGAGCTGGTCCTCGGGCGTGTTGGCCACCTGGTCCAGCAGCTCCTGGTAGAGCGCCGCTTCCTGGGCCTCCTTCGCCACGGTCACCGCCTGGGCGAGCCCCGCCACGGTGGAGACCTCGAACAGCTTCGCCAGGGGCAGGTCCACGTTGAACGTGGAGCGCAGCCGGCCGACGATGCGCGTGGCCAGCAGCGAGTGTCCGCCCAGGTCGAAGAAGCTCTCGTGGCGGCCCACCTGCTCCACGCCGAGGACCTCCTGCCACATGGCCGCGATGGCCTGCTCCGTCTCGTTGGCGGGCGGCACGTGGGTGCCCTTGCGCGCCTGCCGGGAGGCGGACGTGGAGGGGCGGGTCGCGGGGGCGTCCCGGTGGATCCACACCGCCAGGCGGTGGGAGAGGTCACCCGTGGCCACCACCAGCGGACCGTCCAGGCCCTGCGTGGCCAGCCGGCGCACCGCCTCCGCGCCCTCCTCGCGAGTCATGGCGTACTGGTCCATGCTCGTCTTGTAGCCCGCGTAGTGCTTCGTCTCCTCGGGCCAGCCATCCCAGGACGCGCTCACCCAGCGCGTGCTGCCCACGCCCCGGGCCGCGCGGTTCGCCGCGAAGGCGTCCATGAACACGTTGGCGGACGCGTAGGTGAGGTAGCCGAGCCCCCCGAGCACCGCCGCGTTGGACGAGAAGAGCAGCACGAAGTCGATGTCCCGGCCGCGCAGCGCTTCGTCGAGCGCGTAGGTGCCGTACACCTTGGGCTGGAACTGGGTCTCGGAGGCCTGCGTGCCCAGCTCCGTGAGCGAGCTGTACAGCGAGTCACCGTGCGTGACGCCCGCGCAGTGCAGCACGCCGTGCAGCGCGCCGAAGCGGGCCTCCACCTGTTCCACCACGGCCCGCATCCGCGTGGCGTCCGCGACGTCCGCCGCCAGCACGAGCACCTCCGCCCCATGTGCCTCCATGGCGCGCACGCGGTGGATGAGCTTGCTGATGCGGTCTTCCGCGCTCTTCTCCGCCAGCCAGCCGTCCCACGACTCGCGGGCGGGGAAGGCCGAGCGGCCCAGCAGCACCAGCCGGGCGCGCTGCGTCTGCGCCAGGTGCTCCGCGAGCAGTAGACCCACGCCGCCCAGACCGCCGGTGATGAGGTACACGCCGCGCTCACGCAGCGGGTGCACGGGCTCGCCGTCGCCCAGCCTCACGGGAGTGAACTCCTGCACCCAGCGGCGCGTGCCCCGGAAGGCCACGAGCATGTCGCGCGTGCGGGTGGACAGCTCGGCGAGCAGGCCGCGCGCGAGGGTGTCCGCGGCACCCGCCTGGGGGAGCACCACGTCGATGCAGCGCGTGGAGACGTGCTGATGCTCCTGCGGCAGCACCTTGCACACGCCCAGCATCGTCGCCTTCTCGGGAATCGCCTCCGCGGCGCCGTCCGGGTCATGCACGTGGTTGGAGATGACCTCCACGCGCACGGGCTCGGTGCCACCCGCCTTCCCCAGGGCCTGGGCCAGGAAGAGGAGGCTGTAGTAGCCGCGCGACTGGATGGCGCGGAATCGCTCGGAGGAGGACGCGACGTCGCCCTGCGGCGTGAGGCTCCAGAAGTGGACGAACACCTCGGGACGGTGCGCGCGACCCTTCAGGGCTTCGAGCAGGGACACGTAGTCCGCCGGTTGTCCCGGCGCCACGGTGAAGCGGTGGTCGTCCTCGCGAGCGAAGTGGGGGCCCGCGCGCACGGTGACGACGTCCTGACCGGCCTTGGTCAGCAGCGCCAGCAGCCGGGAGGCCAGCGGACCTCCGTCGGTGAACACCACCCAGCCTCGCGGCGAGGCCAGGGCCCCGGGAGTGGCGGCCAGCGGCGGGGTGCGCCGCCATGAAGGCAGGTGGAACCAGTCCGCCAGTTCGGGCAGCTTGCCCTGGGGCGTGGTGCCGGCGCCCGCGCTGGAGGAGCGCTCGCCGGGCGGGACGAAGAAGCGCTCCCGTTCGAAGGGGTACGGCGGCAGGGACACGCGGCGGCGGGGACCGTGGGCGTGCACGCCCTGCCAGTCGACCTCCACGCCGGCGAGCCACAGCCGGCCCAGGGCTCCCTGGAGGAAGGCCTCGTCGGGCAGCGGGTCCTTGGGGTGCGGCAGGGACGCGATGGACGGACGCGTCCCCGTCGCCTCGCCCTGGAGCTTCGCCAGGGCCGTGAGCGACTGCGCGGGCCCCACCTCGAGCAGCACGCGCGCGGGCTCCGCCAGCAGCACGCGCAGCCCTTCCATGAAGCGCACCGGCTGGCGCAGGTGGTCGACCCAGTACTTCGGCCGGGTGACCTCCTCGGCGGTGATCCACGTCCCCGTGAGACAGGACACGTAGCGCCTCGTGGGCGGGTTCAGCTGGAGGGTGGCGACTTTGGCGTGGAACTCGGCCAGGATGGGCTCCAGCAGGCGGGAGTGGGCCGCCGCGTCCACGTGCAGGCGCCGGTGCTCCACGCCTCGCGCCGTCAGCGTGGCCGCCAGCGCCTCCACCGCGTCGACGCGGCCCGAGGCCACGCACTGGTTGGGCGCGTTCACCGCGGCGAGGTCCAGGCTGTCGCCCAGCAGGGGCCGCAGCTCGGTCTCCGGCAGGGTGACGCTGAGCATGGCGCCCGCGGGCACCCCGTCGAGCAGCCGCCCGCGCAGGGCGACCAGCGCCACCGCGTCCTCTAGGGACAGCACCTCCGCGAGGCAGGCCGCGGCGTACTCCCCCAGGCTGTGGCCAATCATCGCTTCCGGCTCGATGCCCCAGGACATCCAGAGGCGGGCGAGCGCGTACTCCACGGCGAAGATGGCGGGCAGTGCCAGGGCACTGCGCGACAGGCCGTCCACGGTGTCGTTCGGCGCGGCTTGAATCGCGGCGAGCAGGTTGTCCACGCCATGCGGGCGGAGCAGGGCGGCGATGCGGTCAACCTCGGCGCGGAAGACGGGCTCGGTGCGGTAGAGCCCTCCGGCCATGCCGGCGTGCTGGGTTCCACCGCCCGGCAGCAGGAACACCACGGGGCGGGCGCGGGACTCCTGGTGTGTGGTGACGATGCGCTCGGGCTCTTCGCCGCTCAGCACGCGGACGGCATGCGCGCGGTCGGACACCACGGCCATGCGGCGGTACGAGAAGGGCTGGCGCCCCACCTGGAGCGTGTAGGCCACGTCCGCCATGGGCAGGTCGGGGTGCTTCTCCAGCCACGCGGCCAGCGCCGTGGTGGCGCTGTCCAGTGCCGAGTCCGTCCGGGTCGCCAGGGGCAGCACGTTCCAGGGGCGGCCCGGAGCGGCGGGCGCGGAGGCGGGGGCCTCCTCCAGGATGACGTGGGCGTTGGTGCCGCCAATGCCGAACGCGCTCACGCCCGCGCGGCGCGGGTGTGGGCCGGCCTTCCACTCCCGCAGGCTGGCGTTGACGAAGAAGGGGCTGCTGGCGAAGTCGATCTGCGCGTTGGGCTGCTCGAAGTGCAGCGTGGCCGGCAGCTCCCGGTGCTTCAGGCAGAGCACGGCCTTGATGAAGCTGGCGATACCGGCCGCCGCGTCGAGATGGCCGATGTTCGTCTTCACCGAACCCAGCGCGCAGAAGCCCGTGTCGTCCGTGCTGGCGCGGAACGCCTTGGTGAGCGCGCGCACCTCGATGGGGTCGCCCAGCTGGGTGCCGGTGCCGTGCGTCTCCACGTAGGTGATGCTCCGGGCGTCCACGTCCGCCGCGGCGAGCGCGTCGCGGATGACGCGGGCCTGTCCCTGGACGCTGGGCGCGCCGAAGCTGGCCTTCTGGGAGCCGTCGTTGTTGATGGCCGAGCCGCGGATGATGGCGTGGAGGGTGTCGCCATCCGCCAGGGCGTCCTCCAGCCGCTTGAGCACCACCACGCCCGCGCCGTTGCCGAACACCGTGCCCTGGGCCTTGGCGTCGAAGGCGCGGCAGTGCCCATCCGGCGAGGCCACGCCACCGAACTGGTACAGGTAGCCGCTGCGCTGGGGGACCTGGATGGCGACGCCACCGGCCAGCGCCATGCGGCACTCACCCGCGAGCAGGGCCTGCCCGGCCAGGTGGACGGACACCAACGCCGTGGAGCACGCGGTGTGCAGCGAGTACGCCGGCCCACGCAGGTTCAGCAGGTGGGACACGCGCGTGCTGAGGAACGCGAGGTCATTGCCCAGGCCCAGCTCGAACGCGCCCGCGCCGCCCAGCGCCGCCGGGTTCGAGAAGAGGTTGAACACGTAGGTGTTCGTCCTGGCGCCCGCGTAGACGCCAATCCGGTCCTTGTACCGGCTGGCGTCGTAGCCCGCGTCCTCCAGCGCCGACCACGCGCACTCGAGGAAGACGCGGTGCTGCGGGTCCATCAGCTCCGCTTCCTTGGGCGGGATGCCGAAGAAGGACGCGGCGAAGTCCTCCGCGCCTTCGACGATGGCCGCCGCGCGCACGTAGCTGGGGTCCTTGCGCAGGGAGGCATCCTCCATGAGCGACGGCTCCAGCTCCGAGTCCTGGAGCGGAACAATGGACTCCACGCCGTCGCGGAGGTTCTTCCAATACGTCTCGACGTCAGGGGCTCCGGGAAGGCGGCACGCCATCCCGATGACCGCGATCTCCAGTCCGTTCCACGCGTCTTCAGCCGCCATGGGTCTTGAATCCTCTCGTTGAAGAAATCAGTGGCTCCGCCTGCGCAGGCGCTGCTGCTCCAGGGCGGAGCGTCCGCGCGGGCCCGATGACGTCTCGTCGTCTTCATCGTCCGCGCGCGTCCCGGGCGTCGCTGGCCGCGCGCCGCCCAGCCGTGCCAGGAGCTGCTCGATGTGCTGCCGCGCGACCCTGAGCCCCTGCTCGCCCCGGACGTGCTCGCCCACCGCGGTGGCCGCTTGCCGGATGCGCGGGGACGTCAGCGCCTCATGAATCGCATCCCCCAACCGCGCGGCCGTGAGCTGTGACGCGGGCACAGGGGCCGGTGCGCAGCCGCGGTCGAAGCCGAGGTCCGCCCAGAGGAACTGATCGTAGGCATGCGGCACCAGCACCTGGGGCGTGCCTGCCCGGAAGGCGAGCGAGCAGGTCCCCGCGCCGCTGTGGTGCACGACGCAGGCGGTCCGTGGGAAGAGCCACGAATAGGGCAGCATTCCATCCACGACCAGGAAGCCCGGCGGCAGCGACTGTTGCGCCAGCCGGCTGGAGCCGCGCTGGATGATGGCGCGGCGGCCAGAGCGGAGGGCGGCGTCCACCAGCAGGCGGGTGAAGGCCTCCGGGTCTTCGTGCAGGAGGCTGCCGAAGGTGAAGAACAGCGGGGGCTCGCCTTCGGACAGGAAGGCCTTCAGCTCGGGGGGGCGGGGTCCACGCCAGCGCATCACCCTCCAGGAAGAAGTAGCCCACCATGTGGTGGTGGCCGGGCAGGTCGCGCGGAGGAGGGCGCACGTGCTGGCTCATCGCATACAGGACGAGCTGCGGTGACTCCCCGTCCACCAGCGGGTTGTGAAAGGGCGGAAGCCCGGCCTGTTGCCTCACGGGATTGATGAGACGCCGCACGGCCTCCAGAAACGCGGGATGGCCACCCCCGCTGCCGGAGTGCTCCACGTAGACGGACACGAAGGGGATCCCCGTGAGGTCGTGGACCATTCGCGCCGCGGGCTGGACGCGCCCGCTGATGAGGACATCCGCTCCAACGCAGGCGGTGCGCAGGTCCTCGAGCATGCGCGGCAGCCCGGTGGCCAGGGGCGTGAACAGGGTCTGGAGCTGATCTCCCTCTCCAATGCGATCCGGGCTCACCATCATCCGCCGGGTGATGTCGTCCTGGGCGTGGCTCAGGTCCGGGCCCACCGGCGTGAAGGGCACGCCCTGGGAGCGGGCGAGCGGCTCGAACGAGGGCGGGAGCGCGAGCACGGGTTGATGCCCGTGGCGCCGCAGCTCCTGGGCCAGGGCCACGAAGGGCAGGATGTCTCCCGTGCTCCCAAAGTTTGTCAGCACCGCGCGCATGGATGCTCCCATATGGCTGCTCAAATACGAATTGAAAGTGAAATGCGGCATCGCTCCATGCGGATTGCTAGTGACGGAATATTCTTATCAGGAACCGCTGATACTGTAATCGCGGACATTGTTGTTTATCTGGACAACCATGCGGAACCGGTGGCACAAGCGCGGCATTTGCGGTGGTGCGTTCGGGTTGTGGGCGAGCGTGCTGCCTCCTCCTGATGGAGCGGCGTGCGGGGTCGGGGAGGACTGACCGGCGATTGTTTCCGGGTTCTCCGTACCCTGTATTGGTGTTTGGCCGCGTGACATCCCTGGCACTGCAGGAGAAGACATGTCCGAGCACATCGAGACGTTGGCTCACCGGTTTCCCACTCTCGTGGACGTCTTGTGCCAGAGGGCCGGGTCTCAGGGGGATGCGCTGCTGTATCGCTTCCTGGAGACAGGCGACGTCGACGGCCCCATCGAGGAATGGAGCTACCAGCGGCTGGACGTCCGGGCGCGCTCGTTGGCGGCGCGGCTGCGCGCACTCGGCGCGGCAGGCGAGCGAGCGTTGTTGCTCTACCCGCCAGGGCTGGAATTTGTCGCGGGCTTCATGGGCTGTCTCTACGGCGGCGTCGTCGCGGTGCCTTGTTATCCGCCAGACCCCACGCGTCTGGAGCGCACGCTGCCCCGGCTGCGCGCCATCGCGAGGGATTGCGGTGCGCGGTATGTGCTGACGACGAGCACCATCCTGGAGATGTCGGGGTTCCTCACGCCCCAGGCGCCCGAGCTGGGCGAGCTCCAGTGGGTCGCGAGCGATGCGGTGCCGGAGTCCGAGGCCGCGGCGTGGACGCGCCCGGAGCTGACAGCCGACTCACTGGCCTTCCTGCAATACACCTCGGGGTCCACGGGCAACCCCAAGGGCGTCAAGGTCAGCCACGCCAACATCCTCCACAATGAGTCATTGATTACCCGTGGCTTCGGACTGGCCGCCGGGCGCTCCGTGGGCGTGGGCTGGTTGCCCATGTTCCATGACATGGGGCTCATTGGAAAGGTGCTGCAGCCGCTCTACCTGGGCTTCCCTTGCGTGCTGATGTCACCCATCGCGTTCCTTCAGCGCCCCCTGCGCTGGCTGGAGGCGATTTCGCATTTCAAGGGGACCTGCAGCGGCGGGCCCAACTTCGCGTTCGACCTCTGCGCCAGGAAGGCCCGTCCCGACGATGTGGCCCGGCTGGACTTGAGCCACTGGGACCTGGCCTTCAATGGCGCGGAGCCGGTCCGGCACGAGACGATGGAGCGCTTCGCGAAGACGTTCGCGCCCGCGGGCTTCCGGCGGGAGGCGTTCTACCCGTGTTATGGCCTCGCCGAGGCGACGCTCATCGTCAGCGGCGGCACGAAGGGCACGCCGTACGTCCAGACGCGATTCGACGCGGCGTCGATGGAGCTGGGCCAGGCGAAGCCGGTGCCGGGCGCGGAGGAGGGGCCGTCCGCGCGCACCCTGGTGTCCTCCGGCCAGGGCGCACCGGACCAGCGGGTGCTCATCGTGGATCCGCGGACGCGGCTGCCGCGCGCGGCCCATGAGGTGGGCGAGGTCTGGGTGTCGGGTCCCAGCGTGGCGGGGGGATACTGGAACCGCCCGGAAGAGACGGAGCATGCCTTCAGTGCGCGGCTCGCCACGGGGGAGGGGCCCTTCCTGCGCACGGGCGACCTGGCGTTCCTGTCGCCCGGAGGAGAACTCTTCATCAGCGGACGTCTCAAGGACCTGCTCATCGTCCGGGGACGGAACCTGTATCCGCATGACCTGGAGCTGACCGCGGAGCGCGCGCATCCCGCGGTGCGCCCCGGTTGCAGCGCCGCCTTCGCCGTGGAGGTCGGCGGCGAGGAGCGATTGGTGCTCGTCTGCGAGGTGGACGTTCGCGACGGGTTCGACGACACGGCCGTCCTGGCGGCGCTTCGCGGCGCGCTGGCCGACGAGCACCAGGTGCACGCGCACTCGGTGGTGTTGCTCCAGGCCCGGAGCATTCCGAAGACCTCCAGTGGGAAGATCCAGCGCCGCGCCTGCCGTGACGGGTTCCTCTCCGGCACGCTGGAGGTGCTCGTGGCCTCGGGCGAAGAGACGCCCGAAGCGCCAGGGGCCACGCCCGCGGCGCCCGTGAAGGAGCGGCTGGCCGCGGCACCTCCCGCGCAGCGGCTGGGGCTGATGGAGGACTTCCTGCGGCACGAGGCGGCGCGTGTGCTGCGCGCGGCACCCACGTCCCTGGGGCCGGACACGGCATTGGCCAGCCTGGGGCTGGACTCGCTGATGGCGCTGGAGCTGCACGGGCGCCTGGAGGAGTCGCTGGGCATCCCGCTGCCCGTGGCGTTCCTCTGGCAGCACCCGACGCTGAGCGCGGCCGCCGCGCACCTGCTGGAGACCTGGAATGGCGGCGCCACCGCGCCCGTGGGGCCGGCCCTGACGGCGGGCCCCCTGGACGGCGACGTGCCGCTGTCCCCCGGCCAGCAGCGCCTGTGGTTCCTGGACCGGCTGGTGCCGGACAGCGCGCTGTACAACGTCCACTTCCAGCTGCGCCTCGCCGGGCCCCTGGACGCGCCCGCGCTGGGCCGGGCGCTGGATGCGCTCATGTCGCGCCACGCGGTGCTGCGTGCTTCCTTCCCGGAAGTGGAGGGCCAACCGCGCCAGGTGCTGCCCGCCGCGCGCCCCCTGACGTTGGCTCGCGAGGACCTGCGCGCGCTGCCCGCGGCGGAGCGTGAGGCGGAGCTGGGCCGGCTGTCGCGAGCCCAGGGCGAGGCGCCCTTCCAGCTCGCGGACGGACCGCTGGTTCGCGCCGCCCTGGTGGCCCTGGAGGACCAGGAGCACGTGCTCCTGATGACCCAGCACCACATCGTCACGGATGGCTGGTCCATTGGCGTGCTGGCCCGGGAGCTGGCCGCGCTGTACCGCGCGGAGGTGTCCGGCGCCGCCCCGGCGCTGGCGCCGCCCGCGTTCCAGTACGTGGACTACGCGCGGTGGCGGCACGGGTTGGGAGGCACGCTCGACGGGCAGCGTGCGTACTGGGCCCGCAAGCTCGAGAACCTGCCGCGGCTGGAGCTGCCCACGGACTTTCCCCGGCCCCGCGAGCCGGGCTTCCGGGGTGCGCTTCACCGCTTCACCTTGCCGGCCTCGTCGGTGGAGTCGCTCAAGGCCGTGGGCCGGAGCGAGGGCTGCACCTTCTTCGTCACGCTGGCGGCGGCCTGGGCGGCGTTGCTGCATCGCTACAGCGGGCAGGACGACTTCGGGCTGGGGACCATCTTCGCCCAGCGCGACCGGGCCGAGCTTCGGGACGTGGTGGGCTTCTTCGCCAGCACGCTCGTCCTGCGGGCCGACGTGTCGGGGAGCCCGCGGTTCCGTGAGCTGCTCGCCCGCATGCGGAGCACCTTCCACGAGGCCCTGGCGAACGCGGACCTCCCCTTCGAGGAGGTCGTGGGAGCCGCACGCGCGGCGCGCGGGGGCGACAATCCGCTCTTCCAGGCGAACCTGGTACTGGAGAGCCTGCCGCCCGTGGAGCTCGACGTGCCCGGCATGCAGTGGCGCCCGGTGCTGCCCGTGCCCGACGGCGCGGTGGAGGGGACGGCGAAGTTCGACCTGCAGCTCGCGGTGGTGGAGACGCCGCTCGGCCTGGAGGGCGCGCTGGAGTACCGCTCCGACCTCTTCACGCCCGAGACTGCGGCGCGGCTGACGGGGCACCTGGAGGCGCTGCTGCGAGGCATCGTCGCCACGCCGGACGCGCGCGTGGAGGACCTGCCGCTGCTCGACGAGGCGGAGCGCCGCGCGCTGCTGGTGGACTGGAACGACATCACCGCGCCCATGGCGCAGGACCCGTCGCTCTGCATCCACGCGCAGTTCCGCGCCCGGGCCGCGCTGACGCCGGACGCGGTGGCGGTGGTCGCGGACGACGGCTCGCTCACCTACGCGGAGCTCGCGAGCCGTGCGTCCGCCCTGGCCCTGCGCCTGCGGGGGCTCGGGGTGGGGCCGGAGACGCGCGTGGGCCTGTGCGCCGAGCGCTCGGCGGAGATGGTGGTGGGGATGCTCGGCATCCTCGAGGCCGGCGGCGCGTATGTGCCCCTGGACCCGGACTACCCCCGGGAGCGGCTCACGTACATGCTGGAGGACTCGGGCGCGCGCGTGCTGCTGACGCAGGCGCACCTCGCGGGCTCGCTGCCCTCCGCGGGCCTGCGCACCGTGTTGCTGGATGACGCCACGGCGGATGCGGCCGGGGCCGGACACCCAGGCGACTCCGGCGCGATGCCCGGCAGTCCCGCCTACGTCATCTACACCTCGGGCTCCACGGGGCGCCCCAAGGGCGTCGTCGTCCCCCATGGCGGCGTGGCCAACTTCTTCGCGGCCATGGATGCGCGCGTGGGCCATGAGCCCGCGGGCACGTGGCTGGCCGTCACCAGCATCTCCTTCGACATCTCCGTCCTGGAGTTGCTGTGGACGCTCACGCGCGGCTTCAAGGTGGTGGTGCAGGGCGAGGGCGCGTCGCTGAAGGCGCCAGCGCGTGCCGCCGGGGGCCGGAAGCGCCCCATGGACTTCAGCCTCTTCTACTTCGCCGATGACGCGGAGGCGTCCCACGGGGAGAGCCGCTACCGGCTGCTCCTGGAGGGCGCGAAGTTCGCGGACACCCACGGCTTCGCGGCGGTGTGGACGCCGGAGCGGCACTTCCACGCCTTCGGCGGTCTGTACCCGAATCCCTCCGTGGCGGGCGCGGCCGTGGCCGCTGTCACCCGGCGCGTGGCCATCCGGGCGGGCAGTGTGGTGCTGCCCCTGCATCACCCGGTGCGCGTGGCGGAGGAGTGGGCCCTGGTGGACAACCTGTCCGGTGGCCGCGTGGGCATCTCCGTGGCGTCAGGCTGGCATGCGAACGACTTCGTCTTCGCGCCCGAGAAGTACGAGAAGCGCCGCGAGCTGATGATGGAGGGCATCGACACCGTGCGCCAGCTGTGGCGCGGCCAGACGGTGCGCTTCCCGGGCGGCGGGGGTGCGCAGGTGGACGTGCGTCTGCGTCCCCGGCCGGTGCAGGCGGAGCTGCCCGTGTGGCTCACGGCCGCGGGCAACCCAGAGACGTTCAGCACCGCGGGCCGGCTGGGGTGCAACGTCCTCACGCACCTGCTGGGACAGACGTGGGAGGACCTGGAGCGCAAGGTCGCGCTCTACCGTCAGGCCTGGCGCGAGGCGGGGCACGCGGGTGAGGGACACGTCACCCTCATGCTGCACACCTTCATCGGCGAGGACGCGGCGCACGTCCGCGCCGTGGTGGAGCAGCCCTTCCGCAACTACCTGAAGAGCTCCGCGGACCTGATGCGGGGACTGGGCCGCACGCTCGGCATCGACATGGACGCGGCCACCGGGGCGGACCTGGACCGGCTCGCGGGCCACGCGTTCGAGCGCTACTTCGAGACGAGCGGCCTGTTCGGCACGCCGCGCTCCGTACGCGAGCGGGTGGACCAGCTCCAGGCCCTCGGCGTGGACGAGGTGGGGTGTCTCATCGACTTCGGCATCCCCACGGACACCGTGCTCGCCAGCCTGCCGCTCCTCGACGAGGTCCGGCAGCGCTGCGTCCGTGACAGCCGCCGCTCCGGCGCGTCGAAGTCCATCCCGGAGCAGCTGCGGGAGCACGGCGTGTCCCACCTGCAGTGCACGCCGTCCCTGGCGCGCGCGCTGCTGGCCGAGCCGGAGTCCGTGGCCGCGCTGGGCGGCCTTCGCCGGTGGATGGTCGGGGGTGAGGCGTTGCCGGGCTCGCTCGCGGTGGCGCTGAAGCAGGCGCTGCCGGACACCGCGCAGCTGCTCAACATGTACGGCCCCACGGAGACGACCATCTGGTCGTCCACCGCGCGCGTGGAGGCTGGAGAGGCCGGGGCGGTGGTGTCCATCGGCACGCCGCTCTTGCGCACCCAGCTCTACGTGCTCGACGCGCGGCTGCGGCCGGCGCCGGTGGGGGTGCCCGGTGAGCTCTACATCGGCGGCGCGGGCGTGGTGCGCGGCTACCTGGGGCGGCCGGAGCTGACGGCGGAGCGCTTCGTCCCGGACGCCTGGTCGAGCGAGCCCGGGGCTCGCCTGTACCGCACGGGAGACCGCGCGCGGTGGCGGGCGGACGGCACCCTGGAGTTCCTGGGCCGGGTCGACCACCAGCTCAAGGTGCGGGGCTTCCGCATCGAGGCGGGCGAAATCGAGGCGGCGCTCGCGGCGCAGCCGTCCGTGCGTGAAGCGGTGGTGGTCGCGCGCGAGGACGTGCCCGGTGACGTGCGGCTCGTGGCCTACGTGGTGCCCCGGCCTGGCGCGGCGGTCGATGTGGCCGCGCTCCGGGATGCCCTGGCGCAGCGGCTGCCGGAGCACATGGTGCCGTCCGTGGTGGTGGACCTGCCGGCGCTGCCGCTGACACCCAATGGCAAGGTGGACCGCAAGGCGTTGCCCGCGCCTGGCGTGGTGCGCTCCGCGAAGGCCGCTTTCGTGGCGCCGCAGGGACAGCTCGAGGAGCAGATTGCCCAGGTGTGGCGCTCCGTCCTGCGGGTGGAGCAGGTGGGCGTGCATGACAACTTCTTCGACCTGGGCGGGCACTCGCTGCTGATGGTGCAGGTGCACACGCAGCTCAAGCCCGTGCTGGGACAGGACCTGCCGCTGCTGAAGCTGCTGGAGCACCCGACCATCAGCGCGCTGGCGCGCTTCGCGAGGCAGGAGCCCGCGTCGTCGCAGTCCCAGGTCGAGGCGGCGCAGGACCGCGCCCGGCGTCAGTTGGAGAGCCTCAAGCGGCAGCGTCAGCGGGCCAGGAAGTAGGGCGGGGACATCATGAGCCAGAGCACCGAGTACCAGGGAGATGCGAGCCTCGCCGTCGCCATCGTGGGCATGGCCGTGCGCGTGCCGGGCGCGGAGGACATCGAGACCTTCTGGCGCAACCTGCGCGCGGGCATCGAGTCCATCAGCCACTTCTCGGAGGCCGAGCTGCGGGCGCTCGGTGTCCCGCCGGAGACGCTGGCGCATCCCCAGTTCGTCCGCTCCGCCCCCGTGCTGGCGCGGCCGGGCCGCTTCGACGCGGCCTTCTTCGGGTACGCGCCCAGGGAGGCCGAGGTGCTGGACCCCCAGCACCGCGTCTTCCTGGAGTGTGCCCTGACGGCGTTGGAGCACGCGGGCTACGCCCCGGGCCGCATTCCTGGCGCGACGGCCGTGTACGCGGGCTCCAGCCTGAGCAGCTACCTGCTGTTCAACCTGCTGTCGCGCGCCGAGTTCCAGCAGGCCGAGGACACGTTCCCGGCCATGGTGGCCAACGACAAGGACTTCCTGGCCACCCGGGTGGCATACCACCTGGACCTGAAGGGGCCCGCCCTCACGGTGCAGACGGGATGCTCCACGTCGCTCGTGGCCACCCACCTGGCCTGCCAGGCGCTGCTCGGCTACCAGTGCGACGTGGCGCTGGCGGGCGGTGTGTCCGTGCACATGCCGCAGCGCGCGGGCTATGTGCACCAGGAGGGTGGCATCACCTCGCCGGATGGGCACTGCCGCGCGTTCGACGCGAAGGGGCAGGGCACGCTGTTCGGCAGTGGCGCGGGCGTGGTGGTGCTCAAGCGGCTGGAGGACGCGCTGGCGGATGGCGACACCCTCCACGCCGTCATCCGGGGTTCGGCCATCAACAACGATGGCTCCACGAAGGTGGGCTTCACCGCGCCCGGCGTGGAAGGGCAGACGGAGGTCATCACCCGTGCCCAGGCCATTGCCGAGGTGTCACCGGAGTCCATCTCCTACGTGGAGACGCATGGCACCGCCACGCAGTTGGGCGACCCGGTGGAAGTGGAGGCGCTGACCCGGGCCTTCCGCGCGGGCACGGACGCGAAGGGCTTCTGTGGCCTGGGGTCGGTGAAGACGAACGTGGGCCACCTCGACGCGGCGGCGGGCGTGACGGGGCTCATCAAGACCACGCTGGCGCTGGAGCACCAGGAGCTGCCGCCCAGCCTGCACTTCGAGTCGCCCAATCCGCGCATCGACTTCGCGAACAGCCCCTTCTACGTCAATGCAGCGCTGAAGCCGTGGACCTCCAGCGCCACGCCACGGCGGGCCGGCGTGAGCTCGTTCGGCATCGGCGGCACCAACGCGCATGTCATCCTGGAGGAGGCTCCGGCCACCGCTCCGGGGGACGAGGCGCGGCCCTGGCTGGTGCTGCCGTTGTCCGCGAAGACGCCCTCCGCGCTGGAGGCGAGGACGGCCTCGCTGCTGGCCCACCTCCAGTCCCACCCCGAGCAGGCGCTGGCGGACGTGGCCTGGACGCTCCAGGTGGGGCGCAAGCCCCTGGAGCACCGGCGCGTCCTGGTGTGCCAGGACCGGGAGGATGCGCTCCAGGTGCTGGAGTCTCGTGACCCGCAGCGCACCTTCTCGCTGTCACCGGGCGCCACGCGGCCCTCGGTGGTGTTCATGTTCCCCGGCGGCGGCGCGCAGTACGCCGACATGGGGCGTGGCCTGTACGCGTCCGAGCCCGTGTATCGCGAGGCGGTGGACCGCTGCTGCGAGCTGCTCCGGCCCAGGTTGGGCTTCGACCTGCGCACCGTCATCCACCCTGGCGCGGCGGAGCTGGCCGCGGCCCAGCAGCGCATCAAGCGGACGTCGGTGGCGCTGCCCGCGCTGTTCACGGTGGAGTACGCCACCGCGCGCCTCTGGGAGTCCTGGGGCGTGAAGCCGGAGGCCCTCATCGGACACAGCCTGGGCGAGTACGCCGCCGCGTGCCTCGCGGGCGTCTTCTCGCTGGAGGACGCGCTGGCGCTGGTGGTGAAGCGCGGCCAGCTGTTCGAGGAGCTGCCCGGGGGCGGCATGCTGAGCGTCCCGCTGCCCGAGTCCGACGTCCTGCCGCTGCTGGGGGACCAGCTCTCCATCGCCGCGGTGAATGGCCCCGCGCAGTGCGCGGTGGCGGGGACGGTGGCCGCCATCGAGGCGCTCGCCGCGGAGCTCACGCGCCGCGAGGTGGAGTTTCGTCACATCCAGATCGACGTGGCGGCGCACTCGCACCTGGTGGAGCCGCTGCTGGGGCGCTTCCAGGCCTTCGTCGCGGGGCTCACGCGCAACGCTCCCTCCCTGCCCTTCGTCTCCAACGTCACCGGGACCTGGATCACACCCGAAGAGGCGGTGGACCCGGTGTACTGGACCCGGCACCTGCGGCAGACGGTGCGCTTCAGCGAGGGCGTGGACGTGCTGCGCGAGCAGCCGGGCCGCGTGTTCCTGGAAGCAGGACCGGGCCGGACGCTGAGCACGCTGGTCCGGCTGCGCGCCGCGGGGGCCACGCCCGCGGTGGTGTTGTCCTCGCTGCGCCATCCCCAGGACCCGATGACCGACGATGCCTTCCTGGCCCTGTCGCTGGGGCGGTTGTGGACGGCGGGCGTCGAGGTGGACTGGGCGGCGGTGCACCACGGGGCACGGCGGCTGCGCGTGCCGCTGCCCACCTATCCCTTCGAGGGCCAGGACTACTGGCTCGCGCCCGAGGCCGCGTCCGTGCGTCAGCGGGGCGTGGCCCGCAAGAGCGCGGACCTCGCCGGGTGGTACTACCTGCCTGCCTGGCAGGCCGCGCCGCTGCCGTTGTCCCGGGCCGAGCCCGTGACGCCCAAGGGCTGGCTGCTCTTTGTCGACAGCGGCGGTGTGGGGCAGGCCCTGGCCGGGCAGCTGCGGCGGCAGGGGCATGAGGTCTCCACCGTGGAGGTGGGCCCGGGCTTCTCGCGGCTGGACACGCATCGCTATGCGGTGGACCCGCGCGTGCGCGAGGACCTCGTCGCGGTGTTGCGAGCGCTGAAGGAAGCGCCCCAGCCGCTGGCGCAGGTGGTGCACCTGTGGAGCCTGGACGCGCCCCCTGGCTTCGATGAAGCGCAGGAGCAGGGCTTCTTCAGCGTCCTGCGCTGTGTCCAGGCGCTCACGGAGGTCTCTCCGGACGCCGAGGTGGACCTGACCGTCGTGGGACGTGAGGCGCTGGAGGTGGAGAGCGCGGACACGGTGGCGCCGGAGCGCGCCACCCTCCCGGCGCTGTGCAAGGTCATCCCCCAGGAGCAGCCGTCCTTGACGTGCCGCTATGTCGATGCGCGCGGTCCGGGAGCCGTGGAGGCGCTGCTGCGCGAGGTGACCTCGGGGGCAACGGACCCGGTGGTGGCGTGGCGCGGCCGGCACCGGCACGTCCAGCAGCACGCGCCCTTGCGCCTGGAGGCGGACACCCCGACGGGGACGCCGCTGAAGCCAGGCGGCGTGTACCTCATCACGGGTGGCCTGGGCGGCGTGGGCCTGTTGCTCGCGGAGTCCCTGGCGCGGCGCTGCCAGGCGAAGCTGGTGCTGGTGGGACGCACGGGCCTGACGGGGGACACGGGGCGCCGTCAGCGCGCGGTCCAGGCGCTGGAGGCGGCGGGCGGGCAGGTCCTGGTGATGAGCGCCGACGTCGCGGACGAGTCGCGGATGCGCGAGGTCGTGGCGGAGGCGGAGGCGCGCTTCGGACCGTTGACGGGCGTCATCCACGCCGCGGGGCTCGCGGGAGACCGGGCCGTGGGACTGCTCTCGGGGTTGGACGCGGCGTCCTGTGCGGCGCACTTCCGGGCGAAGGCGCAGGGCACGCGCGTGCTGGACCGGGTGCTCGCGGGCCGCACGCTGGACTTCGTGATGCTGGTGTCGTCCAACGCCGCGGTGCTGGGCGGCCTGGGACTGGCGGCGTACGGCGCGGCCAACGCGTACCTGGATGCCTTCGCGGCTTCCCGCGCGCGGGACGGGGCGCGCTGGCTGAGCACCAACTGGGACGGGTGGCCCGTGGCGGAGGAGGGCGCGCGGACGGTTCACACGAGCATCGACCAGTTCGCCATGAGCCCGGAAGAAGCCGTGGAGGCCTTCCGCCGGGTGGTGGAGGCGCCGCTGAGCGGACAGGTGGTGGTGTCCACCGGCGGGCTGGACGCGCGGCTGGCGCAGTGGCTGCGCCGCGGGCGGGTGGTGGAGACGGCGGCGGGAGGCGGGGCGCTCCATGCGCGGCCCGCGCTGGGCACCGACTACGTTCCCCCCGCCAACGACGCGGAGCGCACGCTCACCCAGGTGTGGCAGGAGATGCTGGGCCTGGAGCAGCTTGGTGTGCACGACAACTTCTTCGACCTTGGGGGCAACTCGCTCCTGTGGCTGAAGATCGTGGGACGGCTGAAGCGGGAGCTGGGCCGTGACGTGCCGCTGACCTCCGTGTTCGAGGCGCCCACCGTGGCCCTGCTGGCGAAGAGGCTGGGGAGCGCGGCGGCGGAGGCACCTGTCCTGGATGCGAGCCAGAGCCGCGGCGCCCAGCGCCGGGAACGCCGCAGCCGGCGGGACTGAGACGACGACATCCAGACGAGGAGTTGTGCCGTGGAGACGCAGACGCCGCTGGAGCTGGACGACGCCGACATCGCCATCATCGGAATGGCGGGGCGTTTTCCAGGCGCACCCGACGTGGAGCGCTTCTGGGAGAACGTGCGGGATGGCGTGGAGTCCATCCGCTTCCTCACCGAGGAGGAGTGCCGCGCCGCGGGAGTCCCCGAGGCCCGCCTGAAGGACCCGGCCTACGTGCGGGCGGCGGCCATCCTCTCCGAGCCGGAGCAGTTCGACGCGGCCTTCTTCGACATGCCGCCGCGCGAGGCGGAGCTCACCGACCCGCAGCACCGGGTCTTCCTGGAGGTCTGCTGGGAAGCGTTGGAGCACGCGGGGTATGCGGCGCGCGAGTACCCTGGCGCGGTCTCCGTCTACGGCGGCGCGACGTTGAACACGTACCTGCTGATGAACCTGGCCCGGAATCCGCGTGTCATGGAGTCCGTCGAGCCGGTGCAGGTGAACATCGGCAACGGCGGGGACTTCCTCACCACGCGGGTGTCGTACAAGCTCAACCTCAAGGGCGCCAGCCACACCGTCCAGAGTGCCTGCTCCACCTCTCTGGTGGCGGTCCACCAGGCCTGCCAGAGCCTGCTCAACGGCGAGTGTGACGCGGCGGTGGCCGGCGGCGTCTCCGTCAACGTGGGGATGTTCCAGGGCTACCGGTACGTGGAAGGGGGAATGGCCTCGCCCGACGGGCACTGCCGGCCCTTCGACGCGCGGGCCCAGGGCACGCTGTTTGGCAGCGGCGCGGGCGTGGTGGTGCTCAAGAAGCTGCGCAACGCGGTTCGGGATGGCGACACCATCCACGCGGTCATCAAGGGCTCCGCCATCAACAACGACGGCGCGCTGAAGGCGGGCTACACCGCGCCCAGCGTCGAGGGACAGTCGCAGGTGGTCGCCGAGGCCCTGGCCGCCTCCGGCCTCGCCGCGGATGACATCTCGTACGTGGAGGCCCATGGCACCGCGACGCCGCTGGGAGACCCCATCGAGGTCCAGGCGCTGACCCAGGCGTTTCGCGCGACCAGCGAGCGCCGCCGCTTCTGCGCGCTGGGTTCGGTGAAGGGCAACGTGGGCCACCTCGACGCGGCGGCGGGCATCACCGGCCTGCTCAAGACGGTGCAGGCGCTCCGCCACGGCCAGCTCCCGCCGACGCTCCACTTCGAGAGCCCCAACCCCGCCATCGACTTCGACAGCAGTCCCTTCTACGTCAACGCCGCCCTGCGGCCCTGGCCGTCGAATGGCGAGCCGAGGCGCGCGGGGGTCAGCTCGTTCGGCGTGGGCGGCACCAATGCCCATGTCGTCCTCGAAGAGGCACCCCGGCTGCCGTCCAGCGCCAGGCCTCGCAGGCCGTGGCAGCTGTTGACCTTGTCGGCCAGGACGCCGGGAGCGCTGGAGCAGGCTTCGCTCAGGCTCATGGGACACCTGGAGTCCCTGTCCGGGGAGCAGCCGCTGGCCGACGTGGCGTGGACGCTTCAAACGGGGCGCCAGCGCTTCGCGCATCGGCGTGTCGTCCTGGCCCGCGATATGGAGGAGGCGAGGGCCGCGCTGGCGAGAGGCGGCGACGCGCCGGGCGCCGAGGATGCCGTGGACCGCCCGGTGGCGTTCCTGTTTCCGGGCCAGGGCACGCAGCACGCCGACATGGCGCGTGACCTGTACGACGCGGAGCCTGTCTTCCGCGCGGAGGTGGACCGCTGCGCCGAGCTGCTGAAGCCCGCCTTGGGGATGGACCTGCGTCCGGTCCTGTATTCGCGTCCCGGCGAGGCGGAGGGTGCGGCGCGGCAGCTCGCGCGGACAGAGCTCACGCAGCCCGCCCTCTTCGTCATCGAGTACGCGCTCGCGCGCCTGTGGATGTCCTGGGGCGTGAGGCCGGAGGCGATGCTGGGACACAGCATTGGTGAGCTGGTGGCCGCGTGCCTCGCGGACGTCTTCACCTTGGAGCACGCGCTCCAGGTCGTGGCGGCGCGTGGGAAGCTGATGCAGGGCCTGCCCGCGGGCGCGATGCTGGCGGTGCCGCTCTCCGAGGACGAGGTGCAGCCCTACCTGGGGCCAGAGCTGACGCTGGCGGCCCTCAACGCGCCCTCGCAGTGCGTGCTGTCCGGAACCCCGGAGGCCGTGGCGCGGGTGCAGCGGTCCTTGGCGGACGCGGGGGTGAAGGGCACGCTGCTGGACACGTCGCACGCGTTCCACTCACCGATGATGGCGCCCATCCTCGACGCCTTCGCCGCCCGGGTGGCCACCGCGCCCCTGCGCGCGCCGAAGCTGCCTTTTGTGTCCAACGTCACCGGGACGTGGATTACCCCCGAGCATGCGACGAGCCCTCGCTATTGGGCCGAGCATCTGCGCGGCACCGTCCGTTTCTCCGAGGGCGTCCAGACGCTGCTCGCGGACGACAAGCGCGTGTTGCTGGAGGTGGGACCGGGGCGGGTGCTGGGCGGTCTCGCGAAGCGCCACCCGTCCTGTGCTCCGTCGCGGTGGGTGCTGGCTTCGCTGCCCTCGCCCAGGGAGGCGCAGGCGGCGGAAGGGCAGGCACCCCGGGCCTATGAGACGTTGGGCGCGTTGTGGCGGGCGGGTGTCTCCGTGGACTGGAAGGGATTCCATGGCGAGGCGCGGCGCCGCGTTCCCCTGCCCACCCATCCGTTCGAGCGGCGGCGTTTCTGGGTGGAGCCGGCCCTGGAGGGAGTGCGGCCCACGCCGCCCGCCGCGAGTCAGGCCGAGGCTCCGTCCGCGGCCCAGGCACGCGCCCCCGAGCCGGAAGCGCCGCGCACGTACCATCCGCGTCCGGAGCTGCGCACGCCGTATGTTGCGGCCGGGACGGCCCTGGAGCGCGCGCTGGTGACGCTGTGGCAGGAGTCGCTGGGAGTGTCTCCCATCGGTGTCCAGGACAACTTCTTCGAGCTGGGCGGGGACTCGCTCATCGCGGTGCAGATGGGCGACAGGCTCAAGACACGCCTGGGCATGGAGGTGCCGGCCACCAGTCTGTACGAAGGGGTGACGGTGCGGGCACTCGCCGCGCTGCTTCAGCCGCCAGAGGCCGCCCCGAAGGCCGCCACGCCCGACCCGGACGCGGAGTCCCTCCAGTCCCGCAGGAAGCAGACGTTGGAGCAACAACGCTCGCGCCGCCGCGCGACGGACGATTCGGACCTGTAGGCCGCGCCAGCGCGAGAGGACCCGGAAGATGGACAGAGACGTGGCGCGTGATGGCTGGGACGTGGTGATTGTCGGCACGGGGATGGGGGGCGCGACGTTGGGCCATGCGCTGGCCCGGCAGGGCCGCTCCGTCCTCTTCCTGGAGCGAGGGCCTGCCCGGGCCCCGATGCGGGCACCCTCACCGGGGCCCGGCACCGACGCGGCCCTGATGTCCGTGGAGGACCGGCGGATGCTCTTCGGCCAGTGGCCCCATCCGCTCCGGCAGGCCCTGGACGACCAGGCGCCGAAGGACTTCCTCCATCCCCTGGGGTGTGGCGGGGGAGGCTCCTCCTCGCGCTTCGGCATGGTGATGGACCGGTTCTTCCCGGAGGACTTCACGCCTCGCCGGGGCCACCCGGAGGCCACCGACTCCAGCCTTCCTGAAGCGTGGCCGTTCGCCTACGAGACCCTGGCGCCGTACTACGAGCGCGCTGAGGCGCTGTTCCGCATTCGTGGCTCGGGCGACCCGATGCGTCCCCAGGTGGCCTTCCGGTTGCTCGAACCTCCCCCCGTCGTGGGCAAGGAGCAGGCGCTGCTGGAGGGGTTCCAGTCGCTGGGGCTCAACCCGTACCGCATCCACTACGCCTGCGAGCAGGTCCAGGGCTGTGACACCTGCGTGGGCGCGCTCTGCCCGAAGGAGTGCCGAAACGACGCGGGCCGCATCTGCCTGCGCCCGGCGCTGCGCGACTTCCAGGCGCGAGTCCTGGACCACTGTGAGGTCCTGTCGCTGGAAGAGGAGGGCGGCGTGGTGCGGGCCGCCGTGTGCCGGCAGGGGCCGGGTGGCGAACCCTTCAAGGTCTCAGGGCGCATCTTCGTGATGGCCGCTGGCGCCTTCATGACGCCCGTCATCCTCCAGCGCTCCGTCTCCTCGCGGTATCCGCGGGGGCTGGCGAACAACCACGACCAGGTGGGACGCCACCTGATGCTCCACTGCTCGGACCACTACCTGGTGACGGCCCGCAAGGCACCGGCCTCGATGGAGATGGCGCACGGGGTGTCGCTCAACGACTTCTACCAGCGGGATGGCGAGAAGCTGGGCAACTTCCACGCGCACCCCTTCACCATCGACCGGGAGAAGGTGCTGAGCTTCCTCAGTGGGAAGAAGCAGGCGCTGCCCATCTGGCTGCGCATGATGAGCCCGCTGTTTCCCCTGGTGGCGGGCATCGGCGCGAGGCTCTACAGCTCGCGCGTCGTCTTCGCCTCGGTGTTGGAGGACCTGCCGTACGCGGACAACCGCGTCACCGGCAGCGCGCCGGACGGGGTCGTCCAGTACCACTACCGTGTTCGCGACGAGCTCCGGCGCCGCGTGCAGCGCTCCCGGAAGAAGTTCCTCGGTGCCCTGAAGCCGAAGTTCAAGGTGAAGCTCATCTCCAACCCGCGAGACGTGGTCCTCAACCTGGGCCACGTGTGCGGGACGTGCCGCGCGGGGAGCTCGCCGGAGTCCAGCGTCGTCGACGCGAGCAACCGCGCCCACGATGTGGACAACCTCTACGTCGTGGACGCGTCGTTCTTCCCGTCGAGCGGCGGCATCAATCCGTCACTCACCATCGCGGCGAACGCGCTGCGCGTCGCGGACATCCTCCACGCCCGCCTGTAGCCGGGCGTGACCCGCGGTCCGTTGTCCACGGTGTTGGCCAGGGAGGGCAGCTCGACGACCGTGGATGCCAGCGTGGCGTAGAAGAAGCTCGGCAGGTGGATGACGACGTGCATTGGGCGGGAATGGCAAAAGTCTTGTCATCCCAGAATGGGACGCCGGTGGAGTGCCGGATGGAGATTGTGCCGAACGCTTCAAGGTACGCCGGGGCGTACCGAGATGCGAAATCACATGGTCCCTGTCACAAAGACTGTTTTTGAAAGCCAGTTTCAATGTCAGTCCGGCACGGAGCCACGCACTGTCGAACAGGCGGCTGATGAGCCCAGGCAGGAGCCGGGGGATTCGGAAAGTCGAAGCTTGAAGCTGCGCAGCCAGTATCGCCAGAGTGTCATGGCGAAGGGCTTGATGCCCGCGAACTGCCAGGCACTGGCGCTCCAGGTGCCGCCGGACAGCGAAGCGCCCTGAGTCCCATTGGCTTGCAGGGCCTGGGCTCGCGTCCGGGTTTCGCCTTTGCATATCACCCACCCGGTTGGATTCCCGGGTGAGGGATTGACTCCCTGCATTCGCTTTGACGTGTCGGTTCTTTCCGGGAGGGCGTCATCCCGGTGTGCGCCTACCCATACAGTCGCAGCCGGTTGTCTGATTGCGGCCAACCTGGAGTCTCGACAGTCCGGTGCGGTACAGTGGTTGCGTTTCCGCCGGGAAGCAGCACCGTGGAGACATTGACTCGAGTGAAGCACGCGAATGTCAGGGGGATGTTGCTTCATGTCAGGCGTGAAGGCGCAGACCACTCGAGAAGCGGTGCATGCCCGGTCCCCGTCGTCCGCGGGCCCTCGCTTCGATGCGCGGCAGGACCTGGAGGCCGAGCGGGCGAAGGTGCGGGACATCCTCGCCCCCGGGCAGACCCTGGCGCCCGCCACGCGCCACTCGATGGAGTCCGCCTTCGGCACGGGCTTTGGCGACGTGCGCGTGCACACCTCGCCCGAGGCGGGGGCCGCGGCGCGGGCGCTCCAGGCACGGGCCTTCACGGTGGGGACGGACATCGTCTTCGGCGAGGGGAACTACCGCCCCGGTGTCCCCTCGGGAGAGCGCCTCATCGCGCATGAATTGGCGCATGTGGTGCAACAGCGCTCGGCGGGCGTGAGCGGGCTGGCGGCTTTTCCAGAGTCCGTGTCCACGCCCTCGCACCCAGCCGAGGTGGAGGCGGAGCGGGCTGCCTCGCTCGCGGTGAACGGCCTGCCGGTTCCCCGGCTCACGCCCAGCGCCGGCGCGGTGATGCGCGACGTGAGCATGAACCTGGACGCCGGGCCGGAAGCGGACGTCGTGCCCGTGCGGCCCACGGCGCGCACGAACCGGCAGATGGTGCTGGAGGGGCGGGAGGCCGTCGCCAATGCGCTGGACCCGATGCAGCGCCATCTCGTGGCGGACCTGACGCACCTCATTGTCTCCGGACAGAACGTCCTCTGGTTCGATGCGAACGGGAAGCGCAAGGGCACGTTCGCCATGCGACCGGACGCGGTCATCTGGGCGACGGGGTACTACCTGGCCATGGAGTCGGAGCTGGTGCGCCTGGTCGAGCAGAAGCACGAGCGTTGGTGGGCGCCATGGTCCTTCGAGAATGCCAAGACGGGCCTCCTGCTCAACTGGCTCCAACCGGCGGAGGCGAAGCGCTTCCAGGCGGAGGTCGCCTCGGTGGGGTCGTTGGTGGCGCTGGTGGGCATTCCCGAGACGAAGCCCGAGGACGACTCCAGCGCGGGGGATGCCGCGAACGCCGAGCGGCTCGTCGCGAAGGTTCGTGAGCGCATCGCCCGGAGCGTCGCCGCGAAGGAGGGGGACGGGGGGACTTCCACTCCTGGCGGAGAGGGGAAGGGCGTTCCGGATCGGCTGGTGGTGTGGTCCGACGAGCGTGGCCCCTTCGTCAACGTCTGGGCGGACGGGGTCTGCAAGGTCCTGCCCCTGTCGGACGGCGAGACGGAGGAGGCGCTCCAGTCGCGCGTGGAAGAGGCCACCGAGGAGCTGCGCGAGTCCCGCGACGCGGCCAACAGCACGAAGGTCGCGAAGGGGGCGAAGCAGACGGGATTCACGGGCAAGGACGGCCAGTTCGTGGGGGGCGCATTGCCCGCGGACGTGCCTCGGCTGGCGGACGCCCGGAATGTCGCCAACACGCTGCCGTACCCCGCGAAGATCGCCAATCACGGCCCGGAGATCACCGTCACCGGCTCGAGCAGCCGCTTCGAGATGATGCTGGATTACACGTCCGCGGGCTCGACGACCCTGGACCAGGTGGGCGCGCGGATGCAGCCCATCACGTACTTCTGGGACATCTTCGACGTCACGGACATGCAGCCCGAGAGCCGGGGCGACATGCGCAACGCGGCCCTGAGCTCCGACAACCAGCTCTCGCGCAGGGATGGCATCGCTCGCGACTTCGAGCGGAAGATGGAGGACATCGCGGAGGACACGGCGGCGGACGTGGACGACGCCACGTCCGGTTCGGCGCTGTCCGTGGTGGCCACCTGGCCCGCGCGCTCCGCGTGGTTGGGGGTGGTGGGGCTGAGCAACGTGGTGCGCTTCGGGAAGGCGAGCATCAGCAGCTACATCGACCTGGTGACCACGCCTCGGAGCGAGCAGGGCGTGGGGTGGGACCACGAGGGCGAGTTCCTCGTCCGCTGCGTCGCTTCGCCCCAGTTCGACGACGACTCGCCCGTCCGTCGCGCCTCCAGCGTGGACGCGGTCGTCGTCAAGGTGATGGACGTGAACCGGCGCGCGACGCAGGTGAACGACCAGAACCTCGCGAAGCTCCGGCGACTGGAGGCGCTGCGCGACCAGGCCACGGGGGAGGAGCGCGACGGGCTCGACGCCCAGATCGCGGCCCTGCGACGGGTGGAGACCGCCAGCGTGGCGGAGCTGGGCGGCGATGCGCGCACGGCGGTCGAGGAGCGCATCGCGGTGGCGAACCAGCTCGCCGCGGATCGCAAGGGGAGCGTCGCCAGGGACTCGCGGACACCGGCGTCGCGACTGCTGGACGCGCAGCTGGAGCTGCAGGGCATCCCGCTGGAGGAGTACCAGCAGCAGCTCGCCCAGCAGAAGGAGCAGCTGGGCCAGCGGCTCCAGCTCATCGGCAAGGTGGGCGCGCGCATCCCGGGGGCCAACTTCCGGCCGGCCGTGACGCTGGTCTCCGAGGAGAACGGTCAGGTCCACGAGCTCGTCATGATGCTGGGCGAGGCGGAGGGCTCGCGCGAGGGCGCGCGTCACTACCTGCTGGCGGACGTCACGGCGCCCTCTCCGAAGGACCGCTACCTCTTCGAGGGGCGCAGCGGTCAGGCGGGGACCAAGGGCCATGCGGAGGCGGTGCGCAAGGCGTTCGTCGACTTCCGGGAGAACAACGGCTACGGGCGCGGCACGCTGGCCCTCCGGTTGCCGGAGGCGCTGGAGGACGCGGCGGGCGGCCCCTTGGGGCTGGAGCCTCGCATGCGCAGCGCCCCGGGCACGCGCGGCCGGGTGATGCAGCGCCTGACGGACCTGGCCACCGTGGCGGAGATCGCGGGCCTGTTCCTCACCGGCCCCGCGGGCCTGGCGGTCGGACTGGCCGGTGGCCTGGCGGGGGCCGTCGTCGCGGTGGACAGCCTGTCCCGGCGGCACTCGGCGGGCGCGCTCCAGTGGGACTTCCAGACCATCATGGACGTCTCGGCCATCGTCGGCGGCGTGGCGGCGGTGGCGGCTCCCGCGCTGTCGGCACTGCGCAACGCGCCCCGCTGGGCGAAGCGCGTGGAGCGGCTGCAGGGAATCCTCCACATCTACGGCGTCACCCAGCTCGGCTCGACGGTCATCGTCATTCCGTACCAACTCGAGATGGAGTTGGCGGAGCTGGAGAAGTTGAAGGGGCAGCTCAGTCCGGGCCAGCTGGCGGCGCGGCGGGCGGAGGCCATCCTCGGCGCGGTCCGTTCGGGGTTGATGACGGCGGGCTCGGCGGTGCAGATGCTCCACCCGCCCGACGCGGGCGGCTCGCCTCATGCCGCGGACTCCGAGGACGGCCTCTCCACGCGACCTGCGGAGGGGGAGCCTCGGGTCTCCACGCCGGACGAGGTCCTGGAGCCGGTCTCACGTGAGGCACCTGAGGCCCGTGTGCCCGGCGACGAGGGGCCGCTGCCCGTGGATGCCGCGGGGCCGACGGCGCGTCCGCCCGCGAAGAGCGAACGCGTCACGGCGCTGGAGCTCGAGCTGGGCGACCTCCAGGGCAAGGTGGCCGTGGTGGAGGTGGGGCCCCCGGAGTTGAAGGGGCGCTCCACGCGGGTGCGCTACCGGAAGGGCCGGGTCCAGATCGAAGTGGGACCCGAGGCGGGGCCTCACCAGATCCGCACGCACGTGGAGACGGCGCGGCTCCTGCGCCGCTACGAGGGGCCCATCGGCCACATCCGTCGGCTGCTGAGCCGGCTCGTCCAGGCCGTCACGCGCATCGCCGGCGACGTCATCCCCGCCTACGGCACGCTCGGCTTCGAGTCCCGGCTGGAGGTGCGCAAGCTGAACCGCATCATCAGCGAGCTGGAGTCCCTCCACGCGGGCATCGACGAACGCATCCAGAAGGTCGGAGACAAGGAGGGCTCGGCGCTGGCCCGTGAGAAGGAGTCCGTCCAGCGGGACATCGCGGAGCTGGAGATCCAGCTCGAACACTACGAGCGACTCGTCGACTCACTGGAGGCCGGGCGTGGCTATGTGGCCGCGAATTACCATCCGGCGACCGAGATCGCGCTCTCCACGGTGAAGGCGGAGCTGGCGACCTTCCGGACCGTGCTCATTGAGCAGGATCTGACGATCGCCACGAAGCTCATCGACCAGGCGGCGCTCCTCCAGCACCAGGGCCGGATGACGGGGATCGAGGCCTGGGTCCAGGAGTCCGCGACACCTGGCACGACGCCCCAGTTGCTGAAGCAGCGCCTGGGCGAACTCTCCGAGGCCGTGAGAAAGGCGTCGTTGTCGCCCGCGGATCTCGTGACCCTGGTTCCGCCGGCCTCGGGGAGCACGGCACCGTTCACGACCGCCGTGACGGCTGGCGGCGGAAAGGCCCGCAGGCAGATTGGGGACCGCGAGAAGGCCGCGCGTGAGTGGTTCTCGGGAGACAGCGTGGCGGCGTTCGACCTCTGGGCGGATATTCAGGTGAGCCGCGGCATCGATCTCGAGAAGGCCCTGGACACCAGTAGAGGGAAGGGAATGAAGGAACCCGACGTGAGGGCCGCCATCGCTCCCGCAGCGAACAGGGTGGCCGAGTGGGATCAGGCCCACCGCCATGTCGCCAACTTGTTGGGAGATCCTCTCCGTCCCGACCTGCCGCATGTACGCACTACTGATAAGGGCGTCCGAATTATTTCGGGGACTGCGGAGGCCAGGATGGGAGAGCACGAGATCCAGCAAGCCTCCGAAATCCAGAATCGCTCCAAGGAGACGGTCGTCCTCTTCGACAACAACGCCGCAGGGGTGTCATATCCGGGCATCGACGGCACCATCGGCTCACCGCCACGCGCCATACAGCTCAAGTATATCAAACCGACCTCCGCTGCCCCCGACGCCCCCGATGCCTCCGCGCGAAGCGCGGCCATGGCCGCCCTGGAAAAGGCGCGCAATGCCGGATTCAACGATGTGGAGGTCTACATCAAGCCGGATGGCAAGAGCATGGAGGCCGTTCAGGCCGGCTGGGGCGGCCCCTTGAGCTCGGATGGTGGTGGGCCGCCCCGGCAGGTGGGGGACGTCTTCGAGAATCAGATCATCAAGCTCATCGAAATCCAATGTTCCAATGGGGTGATGCGGGTCGAGTACGTGAACGGAACGTACGTCTTCAAGATTACGCACACCTTCTAGGAGAAGTGATGGCGGGACTCTTCATCAAAGCTTTTGCGCCGGGCGTGGGGACCGCCGAGGCCGCGGACCGGCTCGCGGAGGCCCTGGCGAAGACTGGCAGGGCCATCCACTCACGGCAGTGGCGCCACGGGACCGGGCCTTCCCCCTCGAGCGGCCCCTGGCGGTTTTCCTGGCGGGTGATCCGCGCCACCGCGGTAGGCGGCACGGCGTTGACCCTCCAGGACGGACCCGCCGAGAGCTGGGACCTCGACTTCTTCCGGGCGCTGTCCTCGGTGGTGGATGGCGTGGTGGTGGGCATGGACCTGTATGACTCCCTGTCTCGCCGGGGGCTCGCCAGCTTCTTCTCCGGGCGCACGATGGAGGTGTCCCTTGAGGACGTCGGCATCCCGCGCATCGCGCTGGGCGCTCCTCCGCCCCACCTGCTCCTCGGTGGCGCCTCCCTGGAAAGCGTGTACGAGGAGCGCTTCGGTAACTTCTGCAACTCCGTGTCCTCCCACTTACGCTGGGGAGAAGTCCTCGAAGAGGGACACTGGGAGGTGGCGCCTCCCGTCACGGACTATGTGCTGGAGACCCTGCCAACCGAGAGCCTCCTGGTGTTGTCGAAGGTCGAGGCGTCGGACTGGAGCGCCGTGGCCGGACGGCTCGCTCCGGGTGGACGGTGGCGCGCGAGACGGACACCGAACACGAAGAATTCCTTCGTCGAGCTGCGCCACCCGGGCGTTTTCGACGAAGCACGCGTCGTCGCCATCTCCAAGGCCCTCGCATGTCCCGTCTCGGCCATTGAGTTGGTGTCGGGCGGCTCGCCCTTCCGGTGGGTCGAGGCGAACCAGGGGGACCTGGAGTCCTCGGGCGTGGGCGCGACCGGCATGGATTTCTTCAACGCGCTCGGCCGCGCCGTCTTCTTCCTGGGGGAGGGGCCCGGGCTGGTGTTCGGTCGTGGCTCAGGCGGGTGGCACGAAATCCCCAGATGACCCCGGCTTGATTCAAGCCATGGGCCAGGTCGAAAGACAGACCCGATGAGGCTTGAAAAAACGCCGCGATAAAACCAAGGCATAAAGGCTGGCGCGTATAGTTGATGGATTGGCGGGGGAAATGATAAATAGATGTCAGACCCCCTGGATATAAGCCTCATCGACACAGGGACACGGACCCGGCGCCAGTCGCGCCGCCGTGTCTGATCGTGGGACAGAATTGTCTTGATGATGGCCGGTGGCTGTATGGCTTGGATTGCGTCATGACCTGATGGGTCGGGCGTCTGATATTCATTTCAAGGAGAGGTGGCATGGCGACCTATCTGCATCCAGGTGTCTACCTGGAGGAGATTCCGAGCGGTGCAAAGCCTATTGAAGGAGTCGCCACGTCGCTGGCTGCCTTCGTGGGCGCGGCGACGCGGGGGCCTCTGGGCACTCCGGTGCTGGTGCACAGTCTGGAGGAGTACGAGCGCACCTTCGGGGCCATCAGCAGTGAGCAGGATGTGATGGGTTTCGCGGTGCTGGCCTACTACCAGAATGGCGGCAAGGACGCGTATATCGCCCGCGTGGCGGACCCCACGGGGGCCGTGGCGGCCACCGCGACGCTGAACAACGCGGATGTGTCGCCGGACCCGGTGCTCAAGTTGAGCGCCACCAGCCCCGGAGCCTGGGGCAACGGCCTCCACCATCGCGTGGTGCGCTCGGCCTCCACTGCGGCGCCGACCTTCACGCTCGAAGTGGGCCACATGGAGCTGGTGGACGGGCTGCAACGCTTCAAGGCGGACCTGTCCTTCCCGAACCTGTCCATGAACGAGCGCTCACCGAGCTACGCGCTGTCGGTGGTCAACGGCGACTCCTCGCCGGTGCGGCTCGAGTTCGCCAACGCCTCCGTGAAGGACCTGGCCGACTTCGGCAAGCTGACGGGCGCGGCGCTCCACGCGACGGCGGTTCCCGCCAACTACTTCACCACCTTCGGCCTCCCGGAGGAGCTGTCGTTCAGCATCAACCTGGACGCGCTGGGCACGCGCAACTTCACCGTCCTCAAGACGCCCCTGGCGCTCGGGGGGACGGACGCGGACGCGGACGCGGCGAAGGTGGCCGCCGCCATCCAGCTGGCGGTGCGGGGCATCTCCGGCACGGACGCGCCCTTCAAGGACTTCACCTGCACCTACGAAACGGCCACGCGCCAGTTCGTGCTCTCGTCGCCGAAGTCGTCGTATGCCTCCGTGGAGGTCTACGACACGGGCTCGGGCCCCACGCTCGCGAAGGTGATGAGGCTGGACCCGGCCTCCAACCCCACCGCGGCACACGGCGCGGTGATGCTGACGCCCGCGTCGGTGGAGGCCAGCTCGACGGCGAAGCTCACTGGCGGGGCGGCCAACGCGCCCCGCCCGGAGGACTTCCAGGCCGTCTTCGGTGGCGCGCTGAGGAAGATCCGCGACATCACCACGGTGGTGCTGCCGGGCAACGCGCTGCCGAGCACTGGCGCGGGCAACGGCGCCGTCGCCGCGGCGCTCGCGCACTGCGAGGAGATGCGCAACCGGGTGCTCATCGTCGACCCGGAGCCTGGCTTCGAGCTGACGTCGGCCTCGCGCGTGGACCAGCTCAAGCTGCCGACGTCCACCTATGCCGTCGCCTACTACCCCTGGGTGAAGGTGGCCAACCCCTTCTACAAGGCGGAGGCGCCGGGCACGAAGAGCCCCACGGTGAAGGTGGCGCCCTCGGCGTTCGCGGCGGGCATGTGGTCGCGCGTCGACGCGCGCCGGGGCGTGTGGAAGGCGCCCGCGGGCGTGGAGACGGGGCTGACGGGCGTGGCGGGCCTGGAGTTCGGGGTGGATGACGGCGTGCAGGATCAGCTCAACCCGCTGGGCGTCAACGCGCTGCGCGCGCTGCCGAACTTCGGCTCGGTCATCTGGGGAGCGCGCACGCTGGCCACCAAGGCGGACCCGGAGTGGCGCTACGTGTCCGTGCGCCGCACGGCCATCCTCATCGAGCAGAGCGTCTACAACGGCATCCAGTGGGCGGTGTTCGAGCCCAATGACCACCGGTTGCACGCGGCGCTGCGCACCAACATCGGCTCGTTCATGGACGGCCTGTTCCGGGCCGGTGCCTTCCAGGGTGAGAAGGCCTCCGACGCGTACTTCGTCCGCTGCGGTCTGGGCGACACCATGACCCAGGGGGACATCGACCGGGGGCAGGTCATCGTCGTCGTCGGGTTCGCGCCGCTCAAGGCCGCTGAGTTCGTCATCGTCCGCATCCAGCAGAAGCTCCAGCAGTAGGTCCACCGACCGAGGTGATGAGACATGGCCGCACCGATGTTCACGGTGAACACGCACCGACACGATCCGTACCGGACCTTCAAGTTCCAACTGCTCATCGACGGCCGTCCGGTGGCCGGGCTCAAGAAGATGGGCGCCCTGAAGAAGAAGACGGAGGCCATCAAGTGGCGCACGGGGGGAGACCCGTCGCACGAGCGCATCCTGCCGGGAGGCACCAGCTACGACCCCATCACCCTGGAGCAGGGGCTGACGCATGACCCCGTGTTCGAGGCCTGGGCCGCCCTGGTGAACAACGTCGAGGGTGACGCGGCGATGTCCTTGAAGAACTTCCGCAAGGACCTGGTGATCAACGTCCTCAACCTGCAGGGGCAGGTGGCCATCTCCTACAAGATCCTCCGGGCCTGGGTGTCGGAGTACCAGGCGCTGCCGGACCTGGACTCGCAGGCGATGAACACGGTGGGCATCCAGACGCTCACGCTCCAGCACGAGGGCTGGCAGCGTGACACGAGCGTGCCCGAGCCCGCGGAGACCTGATGCTGCTGCCAGGTGGACTCCTCCGCGCCGGCGCGCTCCGGCGACAGTTCTCCTTCCGCGAACCGGACGGAGTCCTCGAACTGGAGCTCGCGGAGCTGGCGCGGGGGCGCGGGTCGCTGCCGCGCAAGGTTTCTCGGGTGTTGGCGGCGGCGCTGGAGCACGTGGGCGGTGCTCCGGTGGACGGGGTGCTCGCGGGCGAGCTGTGTGTCGCGGATCGACAGTTCCTGATGCGGGGACTGGAGCGGCTGCTCGGCCTGGAGCGGTCGTGGCACACGGTGGTGTGCGGCGCGTGCGGCGAGCGGTTCGACTTCGAGCTGCCGGTGTCGCGCCTGCCGGTGAAGCAGGCGGGGGAGGGCTTCCCCTTCGCGCAGGTGGAGACGGGGCAGGGGCGGGTCCGGGTCCGCGTGCCCGCGGGCGCGGACCAGGAGGCCGTCGTGGAGGAAGGGCGGATGGACGCGCACGCGCTGCTGGCGCGCTGCGCGGAGCCGTTGGACGCCTCCACGTGGGACGTGACGCGGCTGGATGCCGCGGACGTGCAGCGCATCGACGAGGCATTGGAGGCGGTGTCTCCAGCGGTGGTGACGCGGGTCCAGGCGCCCTGTGCTGCATGCGGGGACGTGCGGGAGGTGGAGGTGGACCCGTATGGGTGCCTGTCCATGGACCCGGAGGCGTTGCTGGAGGAGGTCCACACGCTGGCGTCGACGTACCACTGGAGCGAGCGGGACATCCTCGCGCTCCCGAGGCACCGGCGGCGGCGGTACCTGCGTCTCGTGGAACGGGGCGCGGGTGTGACGACGTGAAACGACTTTGGAGTCCGCGATGGGGTTTCTGGCTGACATCCTTGCCGATGCGCTCCCGCACCGGGTGCCCGAGGCACCGCTGGAAGAGCGGGAGGACACACCTGTGTCCGAGGTCGTCGGGGAAGCACCACCGGCGCGGGGCGGCGAGCCCGCCCCCCGGTCCGCGGACCATGACTGGGAGGCCAGGCCTGACTCCGGAAACGGAAGTCGAGGTCTGGAAAAGGTGGCTAGCGCAGTGGTCCCTCAGGGGCAGGGCGGCATCCTGGCAGGTGCCGTCCGAGTTCCAGTGGAGGCTGGTGGGGAACCGGACCGGGAGACCGGCGAGGACCCCGACAGCCTTGATTCTCTACCCGAACCGACCTTCGTGAAGTCACGTGGGGCGGGTGGGTTCGAGGTGTCCGAAGGCGTGCCCGGACTGACGTCGCTTCCCCGTGGAGCGAAGTTGGAAGAAGGCAGGTCCCAGGACACCGAGCGCTCCTCCGTTCCGCCTCTGGCTGCAACGGGTCTGCTCAGGAGAAAGCCACAGGGGTCCGCCACCCCTCCCGCCTTCGCGCCGTCCGTGCCTCCGCGTATTTCGGAGGCTCGGAGGCCATTGATGCCCGCGTCCCAGGAGGCCGCGTCCAGCCGGTCCTCGGGGCCGGAGGCACCGGGGGCCTCCGTTCAAGAAGCGCCAGCGCCGAAGGGGCGGGCCGTGCCCGGGTCCGCTTCGTCCGAGTCCGCCGCGTCCGAGTCCGCCGCGTCCGAGTCCGCCGCGTCCGAGACTCCCTCTCGTGCCCAGCACCCGGTGCCGGGCGCGCCCGCCGCCGAGCGGGAGGCGCGGGCGATTCCCCGGGACGTCGCGCGACAGGCTCCGCCGCCAGGGGAGTCCGCGCGAGGGGCCGCTCCAACGTTGCCGCCAGGGGAGTCCGCGCGAGGGGCCGCTCCAACGTTGCCGCCGCGGCGCGAGCTCCAGGAGCCCCGTGTGCACATCGGCGAGGTGCACGTGGTCATCACCGCGCCGGCGCCCGCGCCCGCGTCTTCCTCCGCGATTCCGGGCCAGGGCTCGGACTTGCTCAACCGTCACTACCTCCGGAACGCCTGAGATGGCCCTGCCTGAATCCTCGGTCTCCGTGGCCTGCCGCTCGCTGGCGGACTTCGTTCGAGAGAGCTTCCGCCTGCAGGGGCAGACGGTCCGCGTGCCCATTGGCACGCCCGCCGCCGCCGCGCCCGCCACAGGTGACACGGACCACCGGGTCAACCTGTTCTTCCACCGCTTCGAGCCACCGCCCATGGGCGCGGACGTGCTGCCCGGTCAGTCCTGGTTCCTGCGCGTGCACTGCCTGGTGACGGCGTTCGCCGCCGCGGAGGACACGGTGAGCGCGGGGGAGAACGACCTGCGCCTGCTGGGCGAGGTCATCCGCTTCTTCCACGAGAAGCCCGTCATGGACGCGCTGGACGCCTCCGGCGAGTTGGTCCGCCTGCAGCTCATCTTCCAGCCGCTGAGCCTGGATGACATCAACCGCCTCTGGTCCACGCAGAAGGACGTCGTCTACCGGCCGTCCGTGGCCTACGAGGTGGCGCTCGTGCCGGTGGTGCCGCGCACGCGCACGCGCGAGGCGCCTCGCGTGGTGTCCGTGGGGTCACACGTGCAGCCGGGGACCCAACGCGGGCCGGTGCCGGCGGTGCCGGCCTGGACGCCGCCCCTGGCGCGGCTGAAGGTGGACCCCCGGTTGGAGGACTGGGCGCCGCAGGTTGGCTTCGTGCGCGCGGGGACCTGCACGCAGAGCCTCGTGTTCGAGGTGGGCAGCCCGGAGCTGGCGGGCTTCACGCCAGAGGTCGTGGTGGCCGGAGCGGCCGGGGCGAGCGTGCACTTCCGGTGGGACGTCTGGGACCAGGCCCTGGGGTGGCGCACGGTGGACACGGCGGTCGACATGACGCCGGCCGTGCTGGAGGTGGACCCGGAGCAGCCGCCCGCCACGTCGCGTGTGCCGGTGCCGCTGCCCTTCTCGGACCATGCGGGACAGGCCGTGCTCTACGCCGTGCGCCGCTACCGGCGCGCCGCGGACGGGCCGGAGGGCGTGGAGCTCGAGGCGCGGGGCAACCCCGTCTTCGTCACCCTGCATGGAGGTGGCGCATGAGCACGGACCCCCTGCGGGCGGAGGTGGAGCGGGTGGAGTTGCTGGGGCAGTGCCTGTCGCGGCTGCGGCAGGGCGCGTCGTTGGAGGACGCGGTGCTGGAGCGGCTGCGCGAGGCCCAGGCGCGGGTGCGGGGGGCCCGGGAGGATGGCTCGGCGTGGCGCCGGCTCCGCGCGAGCCCGCTCGCTCCCGTCGAGTACGACGTGCTGGCCTGCGCGGTGGCGCCCGAGATGGAGCCTCGCGTCGGCTGGCTCTTCCAGCAGCTCCAGCCCGGCGCGGCGCAGCCGGTGTACCCCACGGCGGCGCTCATCCAGGAGCTGCTCGCATTGCAGCCCGCGGACGGCGCGAGGTTGTCGTCGGTGTTGTCCGAGGACGCGCCCCTGCGGCGCCTGGGGTTGCTGGAGCGCGACGAGGGAGGCCCGTACTCGCCCATCCGGCCGAGCCGGGGGCTCACGCCGCGCCTGCTCGGAGCCCCGGAGCCGCCCCTGTCGCTCCCGGGCGCGTTGCGGGTGCCGGGCACGGCGCGCTGGGAGGAGCTGGTGCTGCCGGAGGCGAAGCTGGCGCTCCTGCGGGAGTTCCTGCTGTGGCTCCAGCACCGCGAGACGGTGGTGGAGCAGTGGGGCGGCCGCGCGATGGGGGGTCCCGTGGCGCTGTTCTCCGGCCCGTCCGGGACGGGGAAGACGTTCGCCGCCTCGGTGCTCGCCACGACGATGGGCTGGGAGCTGCACCGCGTGGACCTGGGCGCGCTCGTCAGCAAGTACATCGGCGAGACGGAGAAGAACGTCAGCAAGCTCTTCGACGCGGCCCACGGGCGCGACGTCATCCTCCTCTTCGACGAGGCGGACAGCCTCTTCGGCCGCCGTGGCGAGGTGCGCGAGGCCCGCGACCGGTACGCCAACCAGGAGGTGAGCCACCTGCTGGCGCGAATCGAGCAACACACGGGGCCGTGCATCCTCACCACCAACCTCAAGGGCAACCTGGACCCGGCGTTCGCCCGCCGCTTCCAGGTGGTGGTGGAGTTCCCCCGGCCGGACGCCCGCGCGCAGGCGCGGTTGTGGCGGGGGCTCTTGCCGCCGCGCGCGCCGCTGTCGCCGGAGGTGGACCCGGAGGTGCTGGGTTCGGCGGTGAGCCTGTCCGGTGGCGGCATCCGCAACGCCGCGCTGCACGCGGCCTATCTCGCCGCGGGCGCGGGGACCCCCATCGGCATGCGGGAGCTCGCGCTCGCGGTGTGGCGCGAGCTGGGCAAGGAGGGGCGCGACGTGTCCGCCTCGGAGCTGGGGCCCTTGCGCAAGCACCTGCCAAAGGAGCTCGGGCCATGCTGACCATCGACGCGTTGCACCTGCGGCTGCCAGCGGGCTTCGAGCGCCGCGCGGACACGCTCGTCCGGCTCGTCGCGCGCGAGCTGTCCCGCGTGCACGTGGTGGATGAGGGGACGCACCACGTGCCTTCCGCGCACCTGTCGCTGCACGTGGACCTGTCGCTGCCGGATGGGGAGGTGGCCTCGCGCATCGCCCACGCGCTCGTCACCCATGTCAGGGGCGCGGTGGAGACTGGCCGGGCCGAAGAGGAAGGAGGCCGCGGATGGTGAGGGTGAGCAGGGGCGCGCTGGTGGAGTACGGCCTGTCCGTGCCTCCCCTGGCGCTGGTGTTCGACTTCAATCCGCGCACGCTTTCGCGCACGCGCACGCTCACCTTGCGCACGCCGGGGACGCCAGGGCTGCGCGGGGCCTACGACTTCGCGCTGCCCACGGAGACGCCCCGCGTGGCACAGGGCGTGTCGGTCGAGCCGGAGTCGTTCACGCTGGAGATCCTCCTGGACGCCACCGACCGCATGCACGAAGGCGACGCGGTGGCCGCCACGCTGGGCATCCAGCCGGAGCTGGACACGCTGCGCACGCTGGTCGAGCCGAAGTCGCAGGGGCCGGGAGGGCTCCAGCTGCTGGCCAGCCTGGGGCTCGGGTCGGAGCGGGCCTTCCAGCGCGAGCAGTTCGCGTCGGTGCTGCTGTTCGTCTGGGGTGGACAGGTGCTGCCCGTGTTCCTGACGTCCGTCCGGGTGGAGGAGACGAACTTCCTGCCCTCGCTGGTGGCCTACCGGGCGACGGTGTCGCTCACGTTGCAGGTCATCGAGGGCAACAACCCGTTCTACCTGCGGGAGAAGGCCCGTCAGCTCGTGGGCGCGGCGGTCAACAGCGGCCGGCTCACCGCGGACCTGCTCAAGGGGGTGCTGTGATGTTCCCGCGTGACTCGCGGTATGCGAAGGCCCGTGCCTTCGACGAGGACCCGGTGTTGGGGGAGGTGTTCCGCGGCGTGAGGCCTCGCGCCATCGGCCCGGCCACCGGCGTGTTGGAGCACGTGGTCCGCTCCGGTGAGCGCCTGGATCTGCTGGCGCGCCACTACTACAACGACGCGAGGCTGTGGTGGCGCATCCTGGACGCCAACCCGGGCTTCCTCTTCGGCGGCGACCTGACGCTCGACGGCTTCGTGGGCCAGGTCATCCTCATCCCCCGGGCCACGGAATAGCGCCATGCTGGCCGACCTGTTCAGCGAGCGCTTCCGGGCACCCGTGGAGTGCGCCATCGAGGTGCGAGGCCGTCCCATCACCTCGCTCTATCCGTTCCTGCGCGAAGCCCGCGTGGAGGTGAGCCGCGACCGGGTCGGCGTGGCGACGCTCGTCTTCGACACGCGCCGCGACGAGAGCGGGCGCTGGACGGTGCAGGACGCGGAGGTCCTGGCCCCCTGGGAGCCCATCCTCATCGAGGCCCGCTTCGGTCAGCGCACCGAGGAGGTGCTGCGGGGCTTCGTGCGCGAGGTGCGCGCGGACTACCCCGAGGACATGGGCACCGCCCGCGTCACGGTGTCCTGCCAGGACGAATCGCTGTCGATGGACCGCGAGCACGTGCGGCGCGTGTGGGGCGCGGAGGTCCCGACGTCGGACGGCGTGCTGCTGGCGGAGATCGCCGCGCGCCACGGGCTGGCGGTGGACCCCACCAGCGGCGCCGGCCTGAGCGGCTTGGTGGTGCCGCAGGACTCCACCGACATCCGGTTCCTGCGCGCCCGGGCCGAGGCCAACGGGTACGAGCTGCTGGTCCGGGGGGGCGTCATCTACTTCGGCCCCATGCGGCTGGACGCCGAGCCCCAACCGACCATCCGCGTCTACGCGGGCCTGGACACGCACTGCCGCGCGTTGAGCATCACCACGGACGGGCATCGCCCGAACACGGTGGCGGTGGACCTGGCCCCCTTGTCGGGCGCGGAGCCACGCCGGCAGGAGGTGACGCCGGACCTCCCGCCGCTCGGGACCCGACAGGCGCACGGTGGACATGAGGGGCGCGACTTCACGTGGCTGCTCACCCGCGAGGGGGCCGTGGACGAGGAGGAGCTGCTCGCCCGGGCCCGGCGCAAGGTGAACGACTTCTCCCTGCGCGTGCGCGCGGAAGGGGAGCTGGACGGCACGGCCTACGGTCATGTCCTCAAGGTGGGCCAGCCCGTGGGCGTGGACGGCGTCGGTGAGTGGCTGGGCGGCATCTACTACGTGGACGCCGTCACGCATGTCTTCTCTCACGAGGGTTACCGGCAGGGGCTGCGCCTCTTGCGCAATGCCTATGGGGACAACCTCGGGGGCGGGGCGCTCAACGTGCTGGGAGGTCTCCTGTGACGTCAGAGCTGCTCACGGAGCTCGTCCGGCATGCGCGCGACAAGTACTTCGGCAAGTACCGGGGCTTCGTCGTGGACAACCAGGACCCGGAGGGATTGGGGCGCCTCAAGCTGCGGGTGCCGTCGGTGCTGGGCTCCGAGCCCTCGCCCTGGGCGCTGCCCTGCGTGCCCTTCGGTGGCGCCGCGGGACATGGCTGGTTCGCCATTCCGGAGGTGGATGCCCAGGTGTGGGTGGAGTTCGAGGAGGGAGACCTGCGCAGGCCCATCTGGACGGGGACGTTCTGGCAGAAGAAGGAGGACGTGCCGGAGGACGCGGCGAAGACGCCTCCCACCACGCGCCTGCTCCGCACGCCCGCGGGCCACGTGTTGCGGTTCGACGACGCGAAGGACGAGGAGGCGGTGCTGCTCCTCCACCCGAAGGGGGCGCAGCTGAGCATCGACCCGAAGGGGACGGTGGCGCTGACGGACGCCAAGGGCGCCACGGTGGTGCTGGACGCGGAGGGCGAGGAGCTGCGCGTCGAGGACAGCCACGGCAACTCGCTCGTCCTGTCCTCCAGCGGCGTGCGGGTGGAGGACTCGCACGGCAACACCATCGAGACCGCGTCCTCGGGGGTGAAGGTGAAGGGGCAGCAGGTGGTGGTGGAGGGGACGCAGGTGCTGCTGGGCGGCAGTGGCGGGGAGCCCGTCATCAAGGGTCAGAGCTTCCTCACCCTGTTCGCCACGCACGTGCACACCTCGTCGGCGCCGGGGGGCCCCACGTCGCCGCCCATCCCCCAGGGCGAGATGAGCACGCTGTCGACGTCGGTGATGACGAAGTGAGGGAAAGGGACGAGGGATGAGCGAGCCATTCGATCAGCGTCAGCGCCTGGGGGACCCACCGTGCCTCGCCTTCCCGTTCCGCGTGGAGGCGCAGGGGCCGGCCATCAGCCGGCGCGGCCAGCACGTGCGGGAGCAGATCGAGCAGGTCCTCTTCACCACGCCCGGGGAGCGGGTGTTCCGCCCGGACTTCGGAGGTGGGGCGAAGATGCTGGTGTTCGAGCCCAACGGCACGCCGCTGTGGGACGTGACGCGGCGGCGCATGCAGGCGGCGCTGGCGGACGCGCTGCGCGGAGAGGTGGACCCGGGCAGCCTGGAGCTGGAGGTGACGGGCGAGGACGAGAAGCTCCAGCTCGTCGTGCGCTACCGGCTCACCACGCTGGGGGTTCCCCAGCAGCAGCTCTTCGCGGTGGGAGGCGTCGGTGGCTGACACGCCCGTCCCTGAAATCATCTTCGAGCCCGGGCTGCCGGGGTGTGGCCGCCGCGTGGTGCGGGGACTGCCCCGGCCGCTCCCCGACGTGGGCAACGACTTCGACTGGCAGGTGCGCGACTTCGACGGCTTCCGCCGCTTCATGATGGAGGAGCTGGCGGCGCGCTTCCCGGAGCGCCAGCGCTGGACGGCGGCGGACATCGAGGTCGTCCTGGTGGAGGTGCTGTCGGCGGTGCTCGACCAGCTGTCGGACATGGCGGACCGGGTCGCCGCCGAGTCCTTCCTGGAGACCGCGCGCCGGCCGGAGTCCGTGCGGCGGCTGTTGCGGCTCATCGGCTACGACGCGGAGCGCATGGCCTTCGCCGCGGGAGACATCCGCACCAACCCGGCGGCGGATGGGGCGGGGGCGAGGACGGAGCTGGAGCAGGCCTGGGCGGCGAACCCCTTCCTGATGGAGGCGGCGCGGCGCGCGGGGCCTCGCGAGCTGCACGTCCAGCGGCGCATGGTGACGGTGGAGGACTACGGCGGGATGCTGGAGGAGCACCCGCTGGTCCGCCACGCGCAGGCCTCGCTGGAGTGGGGCGGCTCGTGGACCGTCGTGCGGGTGGCCATCATCGGGGGGAATGACCGGGTGCTGGATGCCGTGGAGGGCACGAGCGCCGCGGCCACCACGCCCGCAGACCTGCGCAAGCGCGTGGAGCGCTTCCACATCGAGCGGGGGCTGGATGCGCCGCACTGGCCGGACACCACCCTGCGCACGTTGCTGGGCGGCTACGTGGAGACGTACCGGATGATTGGCCAGGAGGTGCAGCTCCAGGACGCGGTGCCGGTGGGCATCCAGCTGGCGTTCACCGTCCAGGTGGGGCCGGACTACTTCCAGTCCGAGGTCCGCTCCGCGGTGGAGCAGGCCCTCGGGCGCGGCCCGGGAGGGTTCTTCGAGCCGGGCCGGCTGCGCTTCGGCGAGGACGTCAACGCCAGCGACCTCATCCAGACGCTCACCGCGCTGGAGGGCGTGGAGACGGTGCAGTTGGATCAGCTCAAGCGTTTCGGCGCGCGCTACCTGGACCAGGTCGCCACCGGCCGCATCCTGCTCAAGGGCATCGAGCTGGCCACGTGTGACAACGACCCGGCCCATCCGGAGCGGGGCTCGTACACGTTGAACCTGCAGGGCGGGAGGCGAGGGTGAGCAAGTCATCGGACATCACCCGGTGGAACCGGGCGGGGTTGCGGCGCATCCGCTACGTGGACGCCAACGCGGCCACGCTGCTCGAGGAGCTCCGTGCGCGATTGGACGAGCGCTTCAACCGGCCGGAGGCGTCCGTCCGCTGGCCCGGGATGCAGGCTCCGGTTTCGGAGAGCGAGTCCGAGCGGCAGGCGCGGCTCGTGGCCCAGTACGAGGCCCCGCGTGCCTCCGTGCCGGATTGGGGTTGGGAGATTGCCCGCGCCCTGGCGCGTGCGACGCACGTCCTCACCGAGCACGTGGATGCCTATGCCAACGAGGGCTACCTGGGGACGGCGACCCAGTGGGAGAGCCTGCGCCGGCTGGTGGAGATGATCGACTACCACCCGTCGCCTCCCGCGTCGGCCTTCACGCCGCTGGTGGTGCACGCGAAGGCGGGGACGCGGGGACGGCTGGGGCGCGGCTTCGCGGTGCGGCACTCGCCGCCGGACGGGGGCGCGCCCGTCACGTTCGAGTCGCTCGACGACCTGGACGTGGACGCGGAGCTCAACCTGCTCCGGCCCGCGGGGCATGGGGTGAATCCGGACGCGCTGGGACACTCCACGAAGAAGCTGGTGTTGGAGGGGAGCCTCTCCGGCATCAACACGGGGGAGCCCGTCGTCCTCGAGAGCGAGGTGGATGGGCGGTGCGTGGCCTTCGTGGTGGACAGCGTCCTCCAGGAGGCGGGGACCACGACCCTGCGGGTGACCCCCACGCTCCCGAGCAACGTCTTCACGCTCGGGCGCACGCGCGTGCACGTCCGCCCCAAGGAGCGGTTGCCGGTCCAGGGGCCGCTGCGGACGGGAGGCGCGGTGGGGTTGACGCTGCGGCTGGCGGTGGAGCCGCGGGGCCTGCTCGCGGGGGACATCGTCACCGTGTCGGACGGGCAGCGGCGCTACTACCGGCGCGTCACCGCCGTGGACGGGAAGAAGGTGGGGTTGGACCGGGGCGTCGGCGAGCTGGCCCTGTCGCAGGCGGTGCTGGCCCGGCCGGTGGTGGTGCCGGTGGCGCGGCAGATGGGGAAGCGGATCCTCACCTCGAGCGAGCCGCCCTCGGTGGCGTATTTCGTCCAGGTCCCCGGTGCCTGGCAGCGCTTGAACGGGGAGACGCTGGGGGACCCGCGCGCCTTCGAGGACCCGGTGCGGGAGTACGAGGTACACGTGGTGTCCGCCGCCGAGGTCCCGGTGGAGACCTCCGAGGAGGCGAATCGAGGCTACACCCTGCTCAAGCTCACCCAGCGGCGCGGTGCGGGAGAGACGGAGGAGGAGTCGCTGCTCAACCCGCAGTCCTTCCTGGCGCCGCCGCCCGCGTCCGCGGGGGGCTGGGAGGTGGACACCTTCCTGATGGCGGACGACTCGGCGTCGTTGCTGCCGCGGACCCTGTGGGCGGACAAGCCCAAGGGGCTTTCGGCGGGGGACTTCGCGGTGGTGGTGACGGGCGTGCAGGCCTCGTGGGGGCGGCTGGCCTCGGTGGCGAACAACGCCGAGCTGGGGCGCACGGAGCTCGTCCCCGTGGACGGCTGGCAGGGCCGGGGCGGGGGAGAGTTTCCCCGGGCGGAGACGCGCGTGTACGGCCGCTTCCAGGAGGTGGCGCGGCTGGTGGGGTGGGACGAGAACGTCACGCCGCTGTCCGGCACGCAGGTGCCGCTGGACACGGTGCCACGGGGCCTGACGTTCGGACGCGCCGTGGTGGTGCGGCAGGAGGGCGGCACGGCGCCGCCGCTGCTCACGCGCGTGCAGGGCACCGGCGAGGGCTTCGTCGCGCTGGTGGACCCGCTGCCTTCCGGCAGCACGGTGGACAACCTGGTCCTCCACGCGAACGTCGTCCTGGTGGGGCACGGAGAGCGCAAGCCCGAGGAGGTGCTGGGCAGCGGAGACGCCACCCAGACCGGGCAGGCGTTCGTGCTGAAAGAGCGCGGCCTCTCGTTCGTCGCGGACTCCACGCGCGCGTCGGGCGTGCGCGCGGACCTGGAGGTGAAGGTGGCGGGCCGCCGCTGGCAGGCGGTGGAGAGCCTGCGCGAGTCGGGCCCCACGGACCCGCACTACACCGTGCGTCTGGTGCGCGACGGGGAGCTGGCGGTCGTCTTCGGTGATGGGCGCAACGGCCGGCGGCTGCCGACGGGCGCGAACAACGTGCGGGTGGGCTTCCGCGCGGGCTCGGGGCTGCGAGGCAACCTGCCCGCGGGCAGCCTCGCGAAGCCGAGCCGGCCTCATGCGCTGGTGGAGGCGGTGGAGCAGCCGCTGCCCGCTTCGGGGGGCAACGACATGGAGGACGTGGAGGCGCTGCGCCGCACCGCGCCCGCCACGGTGCTGACGCTGGAGCGCGCCGTGTCGACGGAGGACTTCGCCAGCCTCGCCATGGGGCACAGCAGCGTCTGGCAGGCGCGCGCGCTGCTCAAGCGCAATCCTGGCTCCCGCATGGAGCTGGTGGAGGTGGTGGTGGTGCCCGCGGACGGCGGAGAGCTGGGGCCCCTGAAGCAGTCCCTGGCGGACTTCCTGCGCGCCCACGCGCTGCCGGGCGTGGAGGTGTCGCTCTCCCGCTACCTCAGCGAGCCGGTGACGCTCGACGTGGAGGTGGAGGTGGACACGCGGGCCTTCAACCCGGACGCGGTGGTGCAGGCGGTGCGGGCGGCGCTGCTGGACGCGCTGTCGCTGCGGCACCGGGGGCTGGGACAGGCGCTGTACCTCAGTGACGTCTACAAGGTGGTGGAGGCCGTGACGGGTGTGGAGAGTTCCATCTGTGTGATGGCCGGTGTGCCGGGACTGCAGCGCAAGGACGCGCCGTCCGGCGCGCACGTCGTCTACCTGGCGCCGGAGGGGCAGGACCTGTCCGTGCGCTTCAAGGAGTACTCACTGTGAGCTCGGGAAGCGAGGGGACGGGGAGCGGGCTCGGCGCGCAGCTCTACGGGCTGCTGCCGGAGGTGTACCGCACGCGCGACAACGGCGATTTGCGCGACTACCTGGGGTCTTGTGGCGAGGTGCTGGACCTGGTCCGCGGGGTGATGGCCCAGCGGTTGGCGGATGCGTTCCCGGACCATCCGGACGCCCAGGGCTGGACGCTGCCGTACCTGGCGGAGCTCCTGGACGTGAAGCTGCTGTCGCCCGCGGAGCCGGAGCAGCGGCGTGAGCTGTCCCAGGCCGTGTCGCTGCGCCAGCGCAAGGGCACGCCCGGGTCGGTGGCCGAGGTCGCCCAGGACGTCGGCCAGTATGCGTGGGACACGGAGGACCCGCGCAACGAGCCCTCCGAGCCTGTCTACCTCCAGGAGGGTTGGAGGCGGGTGGCGGTGACGCCGCGCGTGGGACAGCCGTTGCTGCCGCCGGAGTCGCTCGGGGCCCTGCCACTTCCGGCGGGGGCGCCAGCGCGACGGCACCCGGCGCTGCCCGCGGCGACGGTGGACCTGCGGTACCTGTCGCGCAAGGTGGCGCTGCCGCCGCGGGGGGATGGTTCGTCTCGGCCGCCGTTGCAGGAGAACGTGCACGGCATCCCCGCGGCGCCCGGCCACTTCGACGACGTCTCCCGGCGGACGCCGGACCTGCGCCGGCCCTCCGCGCGGCAGGGACAGGTCCACCCCAAGCGCGTCGCGGTCTTCACGCTGCCCAGGGTGGGGTTCTTCCCTCCGGGCTGGGAGTTCGGAGACACGCGTCCGCTGCCCGTGCCCCCGGAGCCGTCGCGCGTGCTGCCCCGGCGCCGTCAGGGGCCCCTGACGCCCGAGCCGGAGTCGGGCGACTACGTCCTCGAGAACCTCGTCCTTCCAGAGGGTGTGGACGTCATCGTCGGCAATCGGCCGCTGGTGATGCGCAACTGCGTCGTCCAGGGCAACGTGTACATCGACGCTTCCGATACCGCGCACGTCATCGAGGACTCCATCGTCACGGGGATGGTGACGAAGAACCTGGGGAACGAGCTCGTTGTCCGCCGCTCCGCCATCGGCGACCTCCTGCTGGAGGCGGGCACGTTGGACGTGGTCGGCGCGACGGTGGAGGACAGCCTCCTGGGTTCACTCGTGAGCACGGCGTTGGTCACGTTGCTGAGCGTGACGGTGCTCGAAACGATGAACGTGGAGCGGTGCTTCGCCAACGACTCGATCTTCGCGGGCTCCGTCATTCCCCGCCCTGGGGAGGGCAACTGCTTCCGCTACTGCCGGCTGCCAGAGGCCGCGCTGGCGGCGTACACCGTGGCGGGGCAGCCCGCGGAGGCGTACGCGTGTACGAGCGAGGTGCCCCGTTTCCGCGCCCCTTTCCTCGCCCCTTTCTTCGGCGTACCCGGCACTGGCGTGCTCGCGAGCGACAGCGGCGCGAGGCTGCTTGATGGCGCGGAGGATGGAGGGGAGCTGGGGGCCTACCGCCACCGTCGCTATGCGTTGCGCGACGAGGCGGTGCTCGCCCGGCTCCGTGAATCCCTGCCCGCGGGCATGAGCGCCATCCTGGTTCCCGACGAGCGGCTCGGCCTGGCCCTGCCCGTCGTCACGCCTCCTTCCACCTGATTCCGGCTTCGACTCCAGCGGAGTTCCTCATCATGAAGACCCAGATTTCACGCGACTCCCACGACTCCTCCAAGCGCTACTCCGGCGTCTACCAGCAGCAGGGACGGATGCTCACCGACGCGGACTGGAACGAGTTGGTGTCCATCATCAACGACCGCGTCACCAGCGCGCTGCGGGACGTGGTGGGCAGCGGCGGCCCTGCCACCGGCAAGCTGCTCATCTCCAACACGCTGCAGATGACGCCCGGCAGCGTCTACGCGGACGGGCTGATGGCCACGCTGCCCGGCACGACGCCCTTCACCTACGCCACCCAGCCGGACTTCCCGTTGGCTCCGGGGGCACCCGCGGTGGGCGAGAGCTTCTACGCGGACGTCTGGGAGCGGCCGGTGCTGTTCCTGGAGGACCCGAACCTCCAGGACCCCGGGCTGCACGGCGCGGACACGTGCACCCGCACGCAGGTGATGCTGCAGATCAAGCGCTGCCCCGCAGGCCAGCAACCCACGGATCCGCTCGTCAACCCGGGGCGGGGCAACGCGCCGCTCACCTTGTCCCAGCGCGTGGGGGGAACGGGGCCCGCCGCCCAGTTCACGGGCAACTACCTCTTCCGGCTGGAGGTGCACGACGTGAAGGGCTCGCCCACGGCCCCCAGCGAACTCACGCTGAAGTGGTCGAGCGAGAACGCGGCCGAGGCCTACGCGAACGGGCCTGGCGTGCCCCAGGACTACCAGGGCAACGACTGGCTCTACGAGTTCTACAACGCCGCGACGGAGCGCCACCTGGGCGTGCACCTCGGCACGCCGCCGGCGGGGTTCCCCTCGCGCGGTCTGTTGAGGGAGGGCTACCCGGTCTCCGTGCCCGACGCGGCCATGTACCCGTTCGTCCGCAGGTGGGACGGCTGGTGCACGCTGACCCGCAACACCACGACGGGAGTCTGGACCTTCGTCAGCGGCGGGAGGGATCGCGGCGCGCCGCTGTCCACGGCCAATGCGCAGGGCGTGCATGGCCATGTGCGCATCGATAACGGCGTGCTGCACCTGGAGCTCCAGGACCTGGCGCTCGCGCTCACCCTGACGGGAGGGGGCACCACCAGCCGCACCTTCGTCGCCGGGGATTACTGGCTGGCGCCCGTGCGCGAACAGGATGCCGCGGGGGACCAGATCCTGAGCGGCGCGCAGCCCGTGGGGCTCCTCCATCGCTACGTGAAGCTGGGCGTCGTCGGGCCGGGTGTCTTCACGTCGGAGCGGACGCTGGGGTTCCCCTCGTTGACTCGGCTGATGTCGCCGTCCGTGGGGGACTCGGGGGCGAACTACGTCGGAACGGAGGCGCACGCGGACGTGACGGGCACCACGGTGCAGTCACAGCTCAGCGCGCTCCTCCCCGTGTTGAACAAGGCGAACTCCGCGACGAACGGTTCGAACCTGATTGGCAGCGCGGCCATCACCGGCACGCCGAAGAGCCTGCCGGCGGGCACGGTCCGGGGCCAGCTCACCCAGCTCGTCACCCACCTCAACACCCACGTGGCGTCGAACTCCACGGACCACGACACGCGCTACTACCCGCGAACGGAAGCGAACACGGCATTCGCTTCCGCGAGCCACCACCACGATGCGCGGTACCCCTCGATTCTCTACCAGTGGGCGTTCAGCCTGGACAGCGGCGGGACATGGACGATGGTGTTGCCCCTCTTCACCCAGCCGCCGCTCGTCGCGTTGGGACTGAGGGTTGTGGTCCCTCAGGGAGACGAGGATGACCACTTCTTCGTCTTCAACGGGCCGGTCCACTCGCAAATCAAGGTGGAGCTCTATTTCGCGACGAGCAGCTCCCAGCAGCTCATCGTGAGGAACACCTCCGACGAATACGTTGACGTGCAGCTTCGCCTGTTCGACGTGCGGTAGGCCCCGGGGTCATCCCTGGGCGCGCAGCAACGACTCCAGCTCCGGGCATGAGAGCCCGGAGTGCGAAGCCATCGCCTCCAGGAGGGCCGTGCGCACCGGGCCCTCCTGCAGGCGGAGGAAGATGGGGGAGAGCTCGTCGACGGCCTTCTTCCGCTCGGAGGCGGAGGCGCCGCGCCCCTGGGGCAGGGCGGTGGTGAGGAGATGGTCGGTGAGGGGGCGCGCCTCGGCGATCAGGCGGCGCATGGCCCCGGCTCCGGCGCGGAGGATGAACTCGTCCGGGTCCTCCTTGTCGGGGAGCTGCACCACGCGGGTCCTCGGGACGTAGAGCAACAACAGGTCGCTGGCCTGCTGGATGCCTCGCCAGCCTCCGAGGTCTGGATCCAACATGACCACCAGCTCGCGGGCCCCCGCGGCGAGCAGCAGGTCGATCCGGGGCGTGCTCAGGGTGGTGGAGATGAGGCTGACGCTGTGGGGGAAGCCGGCCTGGTGCAGCATCATGCAGTCGAAGCCTCCCTCGACGATGATGGCGGAGCCCTCGCCGCGGATGGCGTCGCGGGCGTGGGTCAGCCCGAAGAGCGTCGTGTCGCGGATGAAGATGGAGGTGTTCCGGGCCTCCAGGTACTTGAGTCGTTGATGGGGAGGGAGGTCCCGTCCGATGAATGAGAGGGGTTGTCCTTCCGGGGAGCAGAACGGGAGCATGACGCGCTGCTGGAAGTAGTCGATGTAGCGGTCGCCCGCCCTCGGACGGCGCAACACGCCCACACGGTCACCCGCGTCGAGGAGTTCCTCGCGTGCGAGCGCCTCCGCCAGCGCCGTCCCCGAGGCAGAGGCGTAGCCGAGACCGAAGGCCCGGGCACTCTCCCGCGTGACTCCGCGCGAGGCGATGTAATCCCTCGCGGCCTGTCCCTCCTCATCGTCCCAGAGACGCGATTGGAAGTGGGTTGCAGCGAGGGTGATACACCGATGGAGTTCCTCGCGTTCCAGTCGGGCTGCCTGCTGGAAAGCGTTCTCCTCTCCGCGCGCCTCGGTCTTGCTCATGAATGACAGGATAGCGCGGGAATGGCGCTCACGCTCTGTGACTCGCGCGAATGCGTGGGACTGACGCAGCCGGAAATCCGCGCCCAGTGCTGCGTCAGCGAACGCGCTATTGCATGCACGGTACTGCGGATGGGACTCCAAAGCCTGGCGGTTTTCCCCGGCCGCTATGCCCAGAATGCTCGGACGCAGCTTACCGGTGCCCCTCAAACTGGTGAGTCACGCCAGGTGTGTGGGCATTGGCGACACTGGCGCGCCTTCGACGTTCGCGCCAGCGCACCGCACTTGGGACATCGGTTGATGACCAGCTCGCCAGCGAGTTCCGCGCGCAGCCGCTGTTCAATCGCTCGGCCCAAGCCCGCTTTGCCTTCAGTGAGGAGCGAAAGTACAGCAGGGTCGTCCGTCAGCCATCGTGGCCCCTCCTGCGTCTGCACGGTATCCATCCACATTGCCTTGCGCTCGGCTTGCGTCAACAGCTGTCCATGGTTCTGCTGGAGGTACTCCAGGAGCGGGTCACCCAGCGTCCGCCTACCGGGCGCTGGTTCGGGTCGTCCCAACGCCTGGTCCACGGTGTGGCGCAACATGTCGCCGCTTGCCAGCGCGGCAAGTTGGAAGCGCAGCACCTGCGTGACAAGGGGGGATGCCCCGCCGTCGAGGATGCGCTCCGCGTGCTGGCGGGCCTGCACGGCCCGCCCGGCGCGGCGCAGAATGTCGACCACGCACGCAGCCTGCCAGCCTCTCCAATCGCCGGCCTCCCGCGTGGACCCGGGCGAGGCCAACAGGGCGTCCGCCGCATCGGATCTCCACTGACTCGCGAGCTGCTCAGCGCCGGCATCGTCCGCGGCCCACGCGGCGTGCAGACGCGCATGGCCCGCTCCCGACAGGTCCCCCGCGGCTTCCCTCACCAGGGCGGCGCGTAGAAAGCGGGTGGCGAGAGCGGGCGCGGACCTGTCCGAACAAAGGGCGCGATACGAATCGGACTGCACCAGGGCGCGCGCGGATGGGTGGGCTTTAGAGAGCTCGGCGGCGCAGTAGCCGCAGTTCGGACACTCTTGCACCCAGTGCGACAGGGTCGAGCGCGCCATCCCAGCTGGCCTGCCGTCCAGGTCCGGATTGCCGAACGTGGAGGTGCTGGCAATCAGGCGCTGCGCGTGCGGCGCCCCGCAGAGCGCACAGTGGATGTCCTTGCTTATGATTTTCGTCATGGTCCGCCTCTCGCTGGGGCGCTATTGGAACTGACACGGAGTTGCCATTCAATCTGGCGGCACTGGTTCACACCTCGGGCAACCCGTGCTCCCACGCACATTCGAGAGTGCCTTCGCGGTTTCCACGAAGAGGCGCAGGGGCGCCGATTGCTGGTTGCGGCTTGGGAAGTAGAGAAAGTACCCCGGCACAACAGGGGCATACGCCTCGAGCACGACCTCGAGCTCTCCCCGACGCAACTCATCGCGAATCCAGGCTTCCGGCGAGTACGCGAGGCCGAGCCCTCGCTTCGCAAGCGTCGAGCACAGGAGTCCGTCGTTGGTGACAATGCCGCCGCGCACCGGAACGCGCCAGGACTTGCGACCCCGCTCCAGCTCCCACGCGTACAGAGCGCCATTTGTCGGCGACCGGAACGTGATGCACTCGTGCTCGAGCAGGTCCTCGGGGCGCTGCGGACGGCCGTGCCTGGCCAGGTAGTCGGGTGTGCCGACCACGACGAAGCGGAAAGGCTCCGTGAGGCGCACTTGCACCATGTCACGCTCAATGCTCTCGCTGAGGCGAACGCCGGCGTCGTAGCCGCCTGCGACGATGTCCACGAAGCGCTCGTCGAGAACGAGCTCGATCTCGACACGAGGGTTTCTCTTGCGAAACGTTGGCAGCACGGGTTCAAGGATGAGCGACACCGCCGCATGCGGCACGGAGAGCCGGAGTCGCCCGACGACCTCACCGGGCTTCGCGGAGACCTCCGCGAGCGCGGCGGCGGTCTGGGCGAAAACGGGGCCGACACGGTCGACGAGGCGGCGTCCAGCGTCCGTAAGAGAGACACTCCGCGTCGTGCGCTGAACGAGTACCACCCGCAGTGGCAGCGGCCCGTGCTTGGGCTTCCCGGTACCCCTCGGAGTACGCCGCAGCGCACAGCCTGGCCGACCTGGAACTTGCGGATTCTCCCGCCTTCGGTCGCGACGATGCGACATGGAAGCGGGACGGGTTCGACAAGGTCTATGAGTTGTTCTGGCTCAACGTCTTCAGCCCCAAGCTGGTCGAATCGGTGGGAAGAGAACGGATGCTCTCGACGCCAGCGCACCTCGTGGAGGAGCTTCCCAACGGCTCTGTCCTTCTGGTGCTATGGCCCACGGCAGCCGAGTTCGCCAGCGATGAGGCACGCGTGGCGCAGGCCCGCGCCCATGGTGTGGCGCCGTTCCTCTCGCGGCTGCCGGACGAGTTCGCAATCAGCGAGCGGCAACGGAAGATTGCCGAGCTCAACGCCTTCCGGCCTCCTGTGCCGGAAGAGTGGCTTCCTGTCGCCCATCCCTCGGACGTGGCGAATCCGGAGCGCGTCCTCGAATCCTACGGAGACTTGTCCGAAGGTCTCGTGGCTGTGCTTCACACGGATGTGCCCTCGATCATGAAGGAGACGCCTGAGTCTTTGACGGACCTCGACTTCCACTTCTGGAAGACACACTTTCCCGAGCGCTACACGCGCGACGTCCTCGACGGACACACGATACCGGCGTTAGGCGCATATCTGGGGGACGTGCTTGTGCGGCGGTTAGGAGGGATGCGGATGCTGCGCGCGAAGATGGAAGATTCCCAGGTGCGCCTTGGGAAGCGCGTCTGGCTGCCCTTCCTCCGTGCGCGCCGGTACATGCAGTCGCGCGAGTCGCTGTTGGATTACTCGCTCACCCAGTTCTTCAAGGAGGCGGAGCGGCAGCAGTCCTGACCTGGAGCTGCCGCCAGTTGCGCGCCAGGCGGTGTCGGCTGGCGCGCAGCGCGTAGTGAGACAAAAGCGCCGGGAAGCGCCTCTCATCACTGATTCGGCCAGTCTGCGTCCCGAGTCTTGCCCCGCAGGCGGGTAGTGATGCTCGCACCAGCGCCTCGCTCACTCGCATTGACGCAATGCCGCGGGGGCTACTGCGCACCCATGGCGCAACGACCGAATTTTGGGTGGGCACAGCCGTATTCGCGCATGCGGCCCCAGGCGGGACGAGGGTGGTAGGCTGCCCGCCGCCATGTCGACTCTGGACGAACTGTGGTCCGCCTTTCGCCGCGATATCAACGCCATGCCGATGTTCCTCGCGGACATGGCGCCGCACCTCCAAGACCTCCTCGCTGAATCAGAGGGGGCTTCACTGGAGTCGCTCTTCTCTCGCGCGAACCGAACCGAGGGCACGTTGCTGGAGGCGCTGGCGTGGCTGTGGGCGAGGACGCTCCGCGCGCCTGTCTCAGTGGCGCGGGTCGACGCGCTCGACGTGGCGGAGGGCGAAGTGCGCCTGATTCCGAGCGGGCTCCAGGTAGCGAACGGCGTGTTGAACCGCGGCATCCTCGTCGTGGCGGGGGACGTGGAGGTAGGGGGCGAGTTTGGTGACGGCGACGTTGGCAGTGCGGCGGTCGTCGCCGGGTCGCTCCGTTGCCGGCTCGCCAATGTCCAGGGCGTGCTCCGCGTGGGCGGAGTGCTCGATGCGGCCCAGCTTGTCTTCGCGAACAATGACCCTGAGCCCCTCGTGGCGAGAGAAGGTCTGCGGGCGCCGTTGACGCTCCTTCAGCTCGGGCGCTCTCTCGACGTGAAGGTCACGGACGGACTCGTGGTGGAGGATGAAGTCACGCCGTCACAGGTCTTGAGGTTGAGGGCGTTGCTCCCGGCAGCGGTATTCCATGACATCGACCTGGAGGAGGAGGACGATGATGTGAGCATTCCTCTGGACGAGGTGCTCGATGTGGAAGCGCTGTATGCCTCCGCGGAGGAGGGGACGCTCGTTTCTCCGTCCCGTTGACATCGAGGGCTCAGGCTCGGTCCGGCACGTCGCAAGCCCCCTGGATGACTACGTTGGGAGGGGGCGCGTGCGGGCGGGCTCTGGGCTGTCGTTCTGGCCCAGAAGCCTCGTTCGGGCGTACGCGCCCTCGTGGAGAAGAGGAGTGAGGCGGGGGCAGAGGGCTCTACGCCGGTCGAGACAGTCTGGGGGCCGTCTGGGAGAGTCTGGGCCGCGCGACGAAATCGCGAGTACCCAGTAACTGCCAGCCGCGTTTCGCTCTTGCGGTTAACAGGTGGGGCGTCGGAGGAGAAGGGGCATCTCGCTCTGCGGGGTTGAGAGCCGAGAGGGCCCTTTTCAGCACCGCGAGCCAGAATCCCTTGGGATTCAGGGGCTCAAGCGCGGAGGCCCAAAAGCAAAAAGGCCCTGCCGGGTTGGGGCGGGGCCTTCATTTTTGCTCCCCGAATGAAGCCTTGTGCGAACTCGTTCTCGGGTTTGCTCTGGATGGCTCGGGCTGCTGTGCGCTGAGAGCGCTCTTCGTAGAATCCCACTTCGTCGCAAAGCGGGATTTCCCGCAGGATGCTCATGACTTTTCATTCTGCGAGCCTCATTGGCGAGCTACCGCGACTTCGCGGGCCAGTGCGACGAACGCCGTGTGAGCGGCCGAGGAATTGCGCCGGCCAGGGTAGTAGAGGCAGAGCCGAGCGAGCTCCGGTGTCCAGTCCTCGAGCACGCGAACGAGGCGTCCCGCTTCGATGTCGCCTCGCACGTCCGGCTCCATGAAGAAGCCGAGTCCGATGCCCTCCAGGACTGCGATCCGCGAGAGGCTGGCCTCGTCCAGCGTGATGGGCCCCGTCACATCGATCAGGGCCGTCTGCCCCCGCTTACGGAACTCCCACCGGAAGAGGCTGCCGTTCGGCAGGCGCACCCGGATACACCGATGACGGAAGAGGTCCGATGGGACGCGCGGCCGACCGTGCTTCTTCAGGTACGCCGGCGAAGCGACGATGGCATGGCGTTGGGGCTCTCCCAGCGGAATTGCAATCATGTCGGTGGGCACGAGGTTCGCCATCCGCACGCCGAAGTCGAACCCCTCGGCGACGACGTCGACCAGCCGGCCTTCGGTCACGACGTCGACATGCACGTCCGGATGGCGGCGGAGGTACTCCAGCACCAGTGGCGCGAGGATCTCGCGCGCCGCTGTCGCAAATGTGTTGATGCGCAGCATACCGGACGGCTTTGCCTGCTGGGCGCGAGCCGCGTCCATCGCGCCGCGGATGTCCTCGAGTCCCGGAGCCACCTGTTCGACGAACGCTCTGCCGGCGTCGGTCAGCGAGACGCTGCGCGTCGTGCGGTTGAAGAGGCGGACACCAAGATGTGCTTCGAGCTTCGCGACCGTGCTGCTCATCGCCGTCGTCGACATCCCGAGCTCGAGGGCAGCGCCGCGAAACGAACTCCTGCGCGCGACGGCGAGGACGGCATCGAGATCATTCAGTCCGGGTTGATACATCGATAGTCCTGTATGTCGGGATGTCACATCCTACTTTGTCCCTGTTGAGCGGGCAATCGCGCGGGCTTACGTCTTGGGTCATGACAATGCACCCATCAGTTCGAGCCTATTTCGACGCGGACAGTGCCACGCCGCTCCACGCCTTCGCGCCCGATGCCGTTGTCGAGGATGAGGGACATCGGCATGTCGGGCATGCGGCCATCGACGAATGGTGGCGTGACTCCCAGGTGAAGTATCAGGCCGTCGCGCAGCCGATCGAGGTGAACGCGAAGGACGATGCCTGCGAGGTTCGCGCGAAAGTGACGGGCCAGTTTCCCGGCAGTCCCATCACGCTCACGTTTGCGTTCCGGATGAAGGGCGACCGGATCGCGGCTTTGAGCATCGGCGCGTGAATCGCGATGCCTATTTCAACCCTGCGGAAGGAGATGACGTGATGAGAGAGCTAGAGGGTAGGCGCGCGCTCGTGACGGGCGGAACGAAGGGCATCGGCAAGGCGGTGGTCGCATGGCTGCGCGCGGCCGGCGCGACGGTGCTGACGACCGCGCGGGAGGGAACGGGCGTGGGCTTCATCGCCGCCGATGTCGCCACGGCCGAGGGCTGCGCGCGCGTCGTGAAGGCCGCCGGAGCAGTGGACATCCTGGTCCACGTCGTGGGGGGAACGTCGGCGCCGGCGGGCGGCTTCTCCGTCCTCGACGACGACGCGTGGCAGAAGACGATCGACCTGAACCTGATGGCGGCGGTGCGTCTCGACCGGGCACTGGTCCCCGGAATGCGCGAGCGCCGGACCGGCGCGGTAGTGCACGTGACGTCGATCCAGCGGCAGATGCCGCTTCATGAGGCGACGACCGCGTACGCCTCGGCCAAGGCAGCACTCTCGAACTACAGCAAGGCCCTCTCGAAGGAGGTCGCGCCGCAGGGCGTGCGCGTGAATCGCGTGTCACCGGGCTGGGTCGAAACCGAGGCCTCCGTCGGATTCATGAGCGAGATCGCGGCGAAGAACGGCACCGACGAGGCGGGCGCGAAGGAGCTCGTGATGCGCGCGCTCGGCGGAATTCCTCTCGGGCGCCCCGCGCGTCCGGCCGAGGTCGCCGAGTTGATCGGGTTTCTCGTCTCGGACCGAGCGAGCGCGATCACCGGGGCGGAGTACGTGATCGACGGCGGGACGGTGCCCGTGAGCTAGCAGGCTGCTGAAAAACTCCGGTGCGGGGACGACCTCCCGCACCGGAGCAGGGGCTCCTCATGACCTGGTGAGCCAGGAGCCTCCGGACGACAAGGGCAGCCCCACCGTCGACCTCCACGGCGAGAAGAGAAGCAGCGCCGCGCACGCGTCAACGACCGACCCGGAGTCGAGGCTGGCGCGCAGAGGATGCCGGGTACGACGTGCAGTGCTTCGTGGAAGCTGTACGGGAGCGACGGATGCCTCCGCACGTGGCCCAAACGCGGGACGTGCGCCGGGCCAGCCGAATCGACGGCCGGGCCCCCGCCATATGGGCTGCGCCATGCCAGCGCGCGCTCTTCAGCACCGCGAGGAAAATCCCTGGGGATTCAGCGGCTTGAGCACGAAGGCCTCGCGGTGTTCAGCGCGAAGCCCGTGGAAAAGCAAAAAGGCCCTGCCGGGTTGGGGCAGGGCCTTCTTTTTTGCTCCCCGAATGAAGCCCTGCGCGAACCCGTTCTCGGCTCTTCTCTCAGGGTGCACAAACTCTTTGATGGGTGGAGAGGCGAGTAATATTCAGTGGTTTCAAGGAGGGGACGGCTGGCGCCCATCAATCGGGGCCGATTGAATCTCCGCGAACTTCATTGGGTGGGTGCCCGGATGTCATCGCGAACGGCCGCTGTCAGCCCCCCTTGCAAGCGTGGAAGTGGGTGAGGGGCGCATGGTCTCGGAGCGCGCGCCGACCCAATCGGACGCGTACCCGCCGTCCTCTCCGAAGCCGCTCTCGTCCGCGTGGACTCCCTCGCAGCGGGCGCAGCTGCCCCGCAGGTTCGCAAGGAGTCTGACGCGGAGACCTCCGTGCCGCACGTCGCTTCCGAGGAGAGGCATCAGGCGGGACGCCGTGTGTACGACCTCGTGAACGGCGGCGCGGAGCGCGAGCTCCCAGCTCGGAACAGCAAGGCCGGCCATGGGGACGTGCCCCACGACCGGCCTTGCTCCTCGGCGTGTCGACGCGGTCCTACCGCAGGGGCACGCGCTTGAGCCTGAAGGGCGAGGGGCTCTCGCTCATCGTGAAGTAGCTCGCGCCGTTGGCCTCGTACTCGATCGCCTCACCCTGGCCCTCGGAGGTGTCGGTCAGCGTGACGGGCGTCGCGAAGACGGCCGACTCGAAGCCAAGTCCCGGCGTCGCACGGAACTCGTAGACAGTGCGGTAGGTGCGAAGGAGGAAGCGATCCGCGCATGGGTGGATCGCCGCCGCGGTCGCGGCCGAGAAGTTGGCGTCTCCGTTCAGCGGCAGCTGGATCGTGTGGACGTGGATCAGCGTGGCCTGCACGCCCGGCGTCAGCGGCTGGGGGAACTTGTACACGCCGCTCTGTCCCGTGCCCCCGTTCTTGGTGACGACGTAGATGTCCCCGGTGGTGGGGTGCACCATCAGCGACTCCGCGTCCTTCGCGCCGTCCGGATAGACGAACGGGAAGGCCTCGGCGACGAGCCCTCCCGAGGTCTGGCCGTTGGCGAGATCCGGCTCGGGCACGCGGTAGATCGTGAATGACGTGGGGCTGCCACCCGAAGGGAAGTTGGCGCTCCACTTCCCAATGTCACCGATGAAGATGCAGGAGCCGCTCGGGCAGGGCCCGGTTGCGAGGTCCTCCCAGTCGGCCGGCGTCACGTTGGTCACGTTGAACGTGCCGATCGTGCTCGCGTTGAGGGTGTTGATCGCGACGATCGCGGTGGTGTCCTCGTTGTGCACGTAGAGCGCGTTGCCGACCACGCGGCTCGCGGCCAGGCCCGAGGGCTCCACGATTTCCGGCGCGGTCACGGTGCCCTGGAGCGTGAAGGTGCTCGCGTACGTGTCGCCGACCATGCAACTGGGGGCGTTGGCGGCGCGCAGGACGATCACGTGCGCGGTGTTGGTCTGCACGAACGCGGAGCTGCCGGAGAGGCCCGTCTGGAGGCCCGGCGCGGTGAGCGACCGGTAGGCCGCATTGAAGAGCAGTCCATTGGTGTGACCCAGGCACGCGTCGAAGGCCTCGGTGAAGCCGAGCGGCGGCTCGATGCCGGTGGCAGGGCAGGTGGCGTCCGGCCAGACCTGTGAGCCGTACCAGACGGCGAGGCCACCCACGCTGCCGGTCACCACGTCGGGCACGGTGAACGACGCGGAGTCGCCGTTCTTCTGGCCTGCGTGCACGTCGATTGGCTGGATCGGATCGACGCCACTGAAGGCCTCCACGCTCCCCACCATGTGGGTGGTCGCGTCCAGTCCGAACGCGTAGCTCGCGGGCTCGGAGGCGCCCGCGACGCGGTAGAAGATCCAGGTGCGGATGGCCCAGGCGCTCTGCTCCGAGCGCAGGAACGTCCAGCCGGCGGGCGGCGTGACGGTCGCGGAGATGTTGTTGCGCACGGTCACCCGCGCGATGAGCGCGTCGTTGGCCGCGGTCCCCGACGGCTTGGGGATCGACAGCGAAGCGATCGACAGGCCGCTGTGGCGCGAGCTCCCACGCAACGCGACCCCCGAGGACGGTGCGACCTCGGCGCGGCGAAGGGCGACGACCTGCGCGACGTTGGTCTCGGCGAACGTCGAGCTCCCGTTGAACGGTCCCTGGATGCCGGCACCGGCGAGGGGCATGAAGGCGGCGTTGAAGACGAGGCCCTGGGACGAGGACACCAAGCAGGTGTCGTAGGTCTCGGCGAAGCCCACGGGAGGCTCGATCGCCGGGGTCGGACACGCGGCGCCGGTCCACGCCTGCGCGCCGAACCAGACGGCAGCCCCGCCCGCGGTCGTGGTGCTCAGCTGCGGCGTCGTGAAGGCCGTCGAGCCGCTGTTGCTCTTGCCGGCGTGCGTGTCGATCGGGTTGGCCGGATTGACGCCGGCATACGCCACGAGGTTGCCGACGAGGTTGCTCGCGATGGAACTCTGGAACGTGTGGCTCGCGGGCTCGCTGGCGGTGGCGACGCGGACGAAGACCCAGCCGCGGATGCTCCAGGTGCTCATGTCGGTGCGCACCAGCGTCCAACCCGCAGGCGGGGTGAGCTCGGCGCCGATCTGGTTCCGGTTCGCAAGGTGCGCCAGCAGCACGTTACCGGCGGCGACGCCCGTAGGGGTCGAGAGGGTCAGGCTGGTGACCGTCTTGCCGCTCGCGTGCGTGGTGCCGACGAGGGTGATCTCCCCGGTGGCCGGCGGCTGGAGGGGACGCAGCACCACCGCGTGCGTGATGTTGGTGTTGGGGAGCGTGGAGCTGCCGGTGAAGGCGGGCTGGGCACCCGCGGCCCCGAGCTCCGAGGTGGCGGCGCTGTGCAGCACGCCGAGCGACGACGAGACGAGGCAGGTGTCGAGCTGCTCGGTGAAGCCCGCCGGAGGGGTGTGGACCGCGGGGCACGCGGCGCCTCCCCAGACCTGGGCCGAGAACCACACTGCAAGGCCGTTCGCGGATGACGTGGTGGCGACGGGCAGCGCGAGGCTCGCGCTGTTGCCATTCTTCTGGCCCACGTGCACGTCGACCGGCTGGAGCGGATCCGCGCCTGACACAGCGACCAGGGTGGCCGCCATGGAGCTGGCGAGGTCGAGGGTGAAGGTGTGACTGCTCGGCTCGGCCGCGCTGGCCACGCGGAGGAAGAGCCAGGACTTGATGGCCGAGGCGCTCTGCTCGGAGCGCAGCAGCGTCCAGCCAGCGGGTGGGGTGGCGACGGCGGTGACGGCCTCGCGATTGCTCAGCTGCATCACCAGCACATCTCCGGCGGCCGTACCGACGGGGGTGGGGATGGAGAGGGTGGTGGTGGCCAGGCCGCTCGCGCTGGTGGTTCCTCGCACGGAGAGCGTGGAGAGGCCCTGGGCCGCCGTCGCATCCTGTACGTCGTCGGGCTGCGCGAGCTCAGTCGTTCCACAGGCGGCCATCAGTAGGGCGGCCGCGAGCCACAGACTTCGGAATGGGGTCATGGGGTTTCGATCGGGTGTCGACTCACCGGACTGGAGGTCCGGGAATCGGCCATGTGAAGAACCCCGAAGTGCGAAGCGCAATCGACTGTCATGACACGGGAAAGCTGCCGTGAAATGGTCGGGATTGTCGGGTGTCATCGAAAGAAGGTGGCAGTCCTGTCCATGCGGTCACGCGGAGTCCTTGGAGAACGCGAAGCCCAAGGATATCTGCGCACGGTGCAAGGGCCGATGGGTGGCCGGCACCCCGAGGGGTGGGCCTCCAGGCAAGCCTCGTGACCGTGGCTGTGACCGGCTCGTGACGTCGGCAGAACGGTGCTGACATCCTGTGATCTGGGGCGTGCCTGGAACTGTGGGCTTCGTCGAGCCTCGTGGGGCACGAGGGAGTTGCTGCTGTGTGGCAACGAAGCGCCGCCATCCGCGCCATGAGTACGGGCGGCAGCCGCAGACCCGTGTCGAGACGAAGTCGGGGCGCGAGCTTCACCGTGCCGCCATGAAGTCGCGCCATCGTCCACGAACCAAAGTAGGTTCTCCCTCCCTGTTCGGTGGAGTTCCGTCGATGCCACAAGCCACACCGCGCTCGTCACTTCTGGACGCGCGTCCCAGCGTCTTCCTGCTCGCCGGAGCGTTCGTCACCGGCATGTTCCTCTTCGCCCTTGGCGCCTGCGGAGGTGACGAGTGCCAGGACGCCGCCGACTGCCGTGAAGACAAGGGACCGCCGGCTTCGAACACGGAGTGGGTCTGCGAGGACAAGCGCTGTGAGCAGCATTCCGTCCAGGTGCCGCCCCCGGATTCCGGCACGGACGCGGGGACGCCCGACGCGGGGAGACCCGACGCGGGGACTCCCGACTCGGGTCCCACCACGGTGAGCGTGCAGGTGCTCGCGTTCAATGACTTCCACGGGCAGCTCGAGGAGCCCGCGGGCCAGATTCTGACGGGCGTGGCCCCCGACGGTGGACCAGTGCGGGTGAACGCGGGCGGCGTGACGTACTTCGCCCGGCACATCGCGGCCCTGCGGGCCACCAATCCGAACACGGTGGTGGTAGCGGCGGGAGACCTCATCGGCGCCTCCCCGCTGCTGTCGGGACTCTTCCACGACGAGCCCACCGTCGAGGCGATGAACCTGATTGGCCTGGACCTAGTCGCGGTGGGCAACCACGAGTTCGACGAGGGCAGCACGGAGCTGTTGCGCATGCAGTCGGGCGGCTGCCACCCGGTGGATGGCTGCCTGGACGGGGATGGCTTCCCGGGCGCGAAGTTCAAGTTCCTGGCGGCCAACGTGGCCACGGGCGTGGACCGCACGCTGTTCCCCCGCTACGACGTGCGCGAGTTCGAAGGCGTGAAGGTGGCCTTCATCGGCATGACGTTGGAGGACACGCCGGAAAGCGTCATACCCACGGGCGTGGCGGGGCTCACCTTCAAGGACGAAGTGCAGACGGTGAACGCGCTGGTGCCGGAGCTGCGGCGGCAGGGCGTCGAAGCCATCATCGTGGTGGTGCACCAGGGCGGAATTCCGACCTCGGGCTCGCTGGTGAACGAATGCAAGGGCGCGGGTGCGGACGGCCTCATCTCAGGTGCCATCGTGGGCATGGCCAAGGGCCTCAACGACGCGGTGGATGTCATCGTCAGCGGCCACACGCATCAGGCCTACAACTGCGTCATCGATGGCAAGGTCGTCACGAGCGCCTCGTCGATGGGGCAGCTCGTCACGGACATCGACCTGACGTTGAGCAAGGCGACGGGCGACGTCGTGGAGGCGCGAGCGAACAACGTCATCGTCACTCGCGACGTGCAGGAGGTCGGCGCGGTGAAGGAGCTGGTGACGAAGTACCAGGAGCTCGTCACGCCGAGGGCCAACCGGGTCATCGGATGGGTGTCGCAGACGCTCAGGACACAGACGGACTCCGCGGGCCAGTCCACCCTGGGCTTCGTCATCGCGGACTCGCATCTGGAGGCGACGAAGCCCGCGAACCTGGGTGGGGCGCAGGTGGCCTTCATGAACCCGGGCGGCATGCGCGCGGGCATCGCCCAGGGCGAGGTCACCTACGGCGAGGCCTTCACCACGCAGCCGTTCGGCAACAGCCTGGTCACCCTGACGCTGACGGGCGCGCAAATCGAGCAACTGCTGGAGCGGCAGTGGCGGCCGTCGGGAGCCACCCTCATGCTGCTTCCGTCGGCGGGCTTCACCTATGCGTTCAGCGCGTCGGCGCCCGTCGGAAGCCGCGTCGACCCGGCGTCCATCCGGATCAACGGCGTGACGGTGGACCCGGCGGCGAACTACCGCGTCACCGCGAACAACTACCTCGCGAGTGGGAGTGATGGCTTCCCGGTGTTCGCCGAGGGGACGAACCGGCTGGGTGGTGCCGTGGACAGCGACGCGCTGGAGGCATACCTGAAGGCACACAGCAGCCAGGCGAGCCCCTTGCCCACCCCCGCGCTCAATCGCATCACCATGCTGCCCTAATCCTACAGCTGCAGTGTGAACCGGGCCTTTCGAGCCCGGTAGTGGCATTGCATGGCGACGGCTTGGTGGTGGCGTCGCCAGCGGCTCCACGCCAGGACATGCGCAAGCGGAGCCACCACGCGCCGCAGAAGCGCTACCAGGAGCGCCCGCACTTCCTGGACGGAGTAGCGGACGAAGGCCGGCAGTGAAGGCCGCGCCGGGCGAGAAACGCGCGCATGGGGTTTCTGCGCTTCGGCAGGCCGAGCGCTTTTGGGGGCAGTCCCTCCTGGAGTTGATGATTGGCCACGGCACGCGCGGCGGCGAGAAAGACGTGGGCCACCTGGCACAATGTCATATGTCGATGCCAGGCCGTCCAGGTGCGCACCTCATAGTCGGCGAGGCCCACCTCGTTCTTGGAGGATTCGAAGTCCTCCTCCACGGCCCACCGACTGCCCGCCGCGTGCACCATCGACTCCAGCGAGGCATTGCGCCGGGCATGCGCGACGTAGAAGGCCACCTTGCCGTCCACGAGGCTTTTGCGAAACAGCAGCCACCGCGACAGGCCCAGGTGCCGGTTGAGACGCATGCGCGCCCTGAAGGATCCCCTCATCTAGCGAGTTGAACAGCACACGCTCGCTCGGCGGCTGCGTGCGAAGGCGCTGGTATCCGCGCAAAGAGGCAGCCACCATGACGCGCAAGGTGGCCATCGACGAAGAGCAGGTGCGGGCGTTCCTGACGGAAGTGTTCGAGGAGGACCTGCACGTCAAACGAATCCTCTCCCTGTCGCACGCGACGCTGGGGGCGGTGCAGGCGGCGAGCCTGTCGGTGGCGGCCATCGGCAAGGCCATGGCGTGG
>NZ_RAVY01000309.1:0-7415 GCF_003611625.1 Corallococcus sp. CA054B | reverse complement strand
TGGCTGGATGGCATTGCCCGGGGGCGCCGGGGTTCAAATCCTCCTGGGGAACCCCCGCTGGAAGGACAGGTGCGCAGATGGGAGTCGCGGGCCGTACGGGACCCATCGAGGTGCTGCGCAACCTGACGTTGTCACTGCAGCGCATGGTGGCGACCGAGATCGCGACTGGCGTGGTGCGCGGCACGGCGGACGGGCTCCGCGAGGAGGTCCCTGACGGCCACGGTCAGTTGCACACCTTGCTCCAGGACCTGCTCACGGTGCTGAGCCGCATGGCGCACGAAGCCGCCGAGCGTGAACCTGGTGCATCGGGGGGGGCGACCGAGGTGCTGGCGGGTGCGGCCATGGAGGGGGCGCTGAAGGCGTTGGAGCGGGAGTGGAACGAAGGGGGCCTGCCGCTCCACGGCTTCATGGTGAGGCTCAACCACCTCTTCGACGAAGTGGTGACGTTCGCCCATTCCCGCACGGATGAGATTCGCACGCCGGGTGAGCGCGCCCAGGTGATGGCCCGGGGCGTGGTGAAGGCGGCCACGGAGCAGCTGCACGACTCCCTGCCGGCCATCCTGGAGGACGCGCGCGGCGTGGTGCCATTGGGGGAGGAGGTGGCCTCGAAGGTGGGCCGGGGGCTGGTGGTGGGCGTCGAGTCCACGCTGCGCGAGGACTCCGCCTGGCTGTTGAGCTTGGTGGAGCAGGCAGGGCAGGGGTTGGTGCGGGGACTGGCGGCGGGCCTCCAAGAGGAGCTGGCGACGAATCCGAAGGCATCCGCGGAGGCGATGGGCGCATCCCTGGCGAAGCTCGCCGAGCGCACCGCGGCGGCGACCGTCCGGGGCGCGGGGAGCGCGCTCACGCAAGAGGAACTCCGCTGGCGGCAGGCTCCACGCAACCAGGACCTCTTGCGGCGCACGAGCCGGGAGGTCACGGCCGGAGCGCTGGAGGCCCTGGGGGAGCGGCTGCGACGGCCCCTGAGGGTGCTTGCTGGTGCGGGCGGTGCGCTCCTCGCGCTGACGGTGCTGTCGTCGCGCTGGCGCCACGCTTGAGGAACGACTCTTCGCGGCGGAGTGTGACTTCGGGCTGCAAGCCATCGAGAATGTCCGGATGGATTGCGGGTAATGGATACCAAGGCGCTCGTGGAACAGTTCGCGCACCATGTCGTGGCCCAGAACGAGGCTCTTTTCCGTGGGGACTCGCGGTCGGGCGGATGGATGTCCGTGTGATGGCGGCGGCGTTCCTGCTGCGCTATCGCACGGAGGATGCCAGGTCGGTGTTGGAAGAGGCCGCGCAGGGAGAGGGGCTCATTCCCTTTGGGGCCCAGCAGGTCCTCCAGCGCTGGGCTGAAGGCACCTGGGCGCTCGACCCGGGGTGAGCGGGCGCCAATCTGTCGCACTGCCCGGGACCTTGGTTCCTGTCCACTCCCTCGCCGCCGCGAGCTCGTGTGACGGCAGGCGCCCCGCCGCGTCAGCGGACATCCCCGTGCGACCCGCGTTCCGTGGCGACCTCCTCCACTTCCTCACCAGCTTCATCCCCGGGCGCGGCACAGGCAGGGGGAGGACTGATGGCGGGAGCCCGAACGCGTTGCTTGCTGCTCGGACTCATGGGGGGCCTGTGCCGCGCCGTTTCCCCCTCCGCCAGATGTCGCCTCCTCATGGCCGGCCGGGCACAGCGGGCCCTCCTCCCGCGCCCTCCACGCCGCGTTGTGGAGTGACCCCCGCGTTCCCAACCTCATGTCTGGGATTGCACCGGACAGGAGGCGACCGTGAGGCGACGCACAGGGAAGGGCCCGGCCTGCCTGCCGTGGGCGCTGACGCTGCTGCTCGCCGTTCCCTTCCAGGCACTGGCGGCGGATCCGCTGCCGTCCTGGAATGACGGCCCGGTGAAGCAGTCCATCATCGACTTCGTCACCCGCGCCACCACCGAGGGCGGCCCCGGCTACATCCCCCTGGAGGAGCGCATCGCCACCTTCGACAACGACGGCACGCTCTGGCAGGAGAAGCCCGTCGTGCAGGGCGCCTTCCTGCTGGAGCAGGTCAAGGCGGCCGTGAAGAAGGACGCGTCGCTCGGGAAGCGGCAGCCCTTCAAGGCCGTGCTGGAAGGGGACGTGGCCCTGCTGTCCTCCATGGAGGAGCCCCAGTTGATGGCGCTGGTCGCCGCCACCCACGCGGGCAAGACGCCGGATGAGCTCACCCGCGAGGCCCGCGCCTTCTTCCAGACCGCGCGCCACCCGAAGCTGGGCGTGCCGTACACGCAGCTCGCCTACGCGCCCATGCTGGAGCTGCTCCGGTACCTGCGCGCCAATGGCTTCCAGACGTGGATCTCCTCGGGCGGCGGCACCGACTTCATGCGCGTCGTCTCCGAGGACACCTACGGCATCCCGCCCCAGCAGGTCATCGGCAGCGACCTCAAGGAGAAGTTCGACGAGGGGGACGGCCACCCGGTGCTGCGGCGCGAGGCCCGCCTGGACCACGTCAACGACAAGGCCGGCAAGCCGGTGGGAATCGAGCAGCACATCGGGCGGCGGCCCGTGTTCGCCGCGGGCAACGTCCGGTCGGGCGGCGACATCCAGATGCTCCAGTACACGAAGGAGCAGCCGCGCCCCGGCTTCTCGCTGCTCATCAACCACGACGACGCGGAGCGCGAGTTCGCCTACCAGGAGAAGAACGACGCGTCCCTGAAGGCCGCGCGTGAAGGCGGCTGGACCGTGGTCAGCATGCGCCAGGACTGGAAGCGCATCTTCCCGGAGGAGGGACGGTGATGGACGCCTTGCACGCCTTCATCGGGTTGATGATTTCGACCTTCATCGTCGCGCTCGGTTTGTCGCAGGGCCTGTCGTGGCACCTGGCGGACCTGGGCCAGGGCGCGCGCCATCCCGTGTTCGCGCGGGGACTGGGGGTGTGCCTCGTCGGCGTGCCCTTGCTGTCCCTCATCGTGGTGAAGGTGCTGCCAGTGCCGCCCGTCGCGGCCGGCGTCATCGCGCTGATGGCGTTCTGCCCCGGGCTGCCCATGGCGCTCAACGTCGTGTCCAAGCAGAAGGGCAACCTGCCGCTGACCCTGGCGCTGTCCGTCACCCTGTCGCTCGTCGCCGTCGTGCTGATGCCGCTGTCCCTGAAGCTGTTGGAGCGGCTGTTCCCCGTGGCCATCCAGTCGCCACCGTACGGCGTGCTCCTGGGCAGGGTCATCCTCCCGTTCCTCGTGCCCTTCGTGCTCGGCATCGGCTTCCAGAGGGTGGCGCCCGGCTGGGCGCACCGGCTGCGCAAGCCGGTGAAGCTCTACTTCAACTTCGCCCTGGCCGTGGCCGCGCTGGCGCTGGTCGTGGCCAGCTTCCCGCTGCTGAAGCGCCTCCACTTCTGGGCGATCGCCGCGATGGTGGTGGTGACGCTGGGGGCCACGGCCCTGGGACACGTGGCCGGCCGGCCCCGGCCCGGGGACCGCACGGCGCTGGCCATCTCCGCCGTCTTCGGCAACCCCGCCTTCGCCTTCTGCCTGGGCGGCAGCACCTATCCCATGAAGAGCCTGCTGGGCGTCATGGGGCTGTACCTCTTGATCCGCACCGTGGCCATGGTGCCGTACCTGCTCTGGAACCAGCGCCACCAGGCGTCCGAGCGTGGCGGCGGGCCGTCACTGCCGTCGGGCAGGCGGACCTCCGCGGGCACGTGAGCCCTTTCCTGTCGTGAAGCCGATGCGCGCAACGCACCTCCGTGGGTGATGCCGTGGGGCCCGGGGGCCTCCACCCTTCCTTGCGTTCGGGAGGCCAGGCACACGGGGGGAAGGGCCATGAAGCGCACCACGGCCACGGCCGCGCATGTCCTGGACCGCTTCCTCCCGGGCGTCGAGCAGGCGCGGACCTACGAGCGGCGGTGGCTGCGCGCGGACGTCCTGGCCGCGATCACCGTGGGCGCGATGCTCATTCCCCAGGGCCTGGCCTACGCGCAGATTGTCGGCGTGCGTCCCGTGGCGGGGCTGTACGCGGGCGTCTTCGCGATGCTGGCGTACGCGCTGTTCGGTCCGTCGCGCCACCTGATGCTGGGGCCGGAGGCGGGCTCGGCCATCCTCACCGCGACGGCGCTGGGCCCGGTGGTGGCGGGCGGAGGACCGGAGCGGCTGGCTTCGCTGGCGGCGCTCCTGGCGTTGATGGTGGGAGTCGTGAGCTTCTTGTGCGGACTGTGCCGCGCGGGGGCGCTGGCGGACTTCCTGTCGCGGCCCATCCTCATCGGCTACGTCAACGGCGCGGCGCTCATCATCATCGGCAGCCAGCTGGCCCGGATGCTCGGGCTGGAGCGCAGGTCGAACGAGTTCGCGGGGCAGTTGCATGAGGTGGCGGCGAACGTGGGCCGCACGCATGAGCCCACGCTGGTGCTGGGGCTGGGCATCGTCGCGGCGCTGGTGGCCATGCGCCGCTTCCTGCCGCGCTGGCCCGCGCCGCTGGTGATGGTGGTGCTCACCACGCTGGTGACCTGGGCGTTCCAACTGGAGCACGGCGGCGTGAAGGTGGTGGGGCCCATCGCCGCGGCGGCGCCCGCCTTCGGCCTGCCCTCCCTGCGCTTCGACGACGTGCGCACGCTCCTGCCAGCGGCCTTCAGCCTCTCGCTGGTGAACTACGCCAGCTCCGTGCTCGCGGGCCGCGTCTACGCGGACCGCTTCGGCTACCGGCTGGACACCCATCAGGAGTTCATCGGTCAGGCGGCGGCCAACCTGCTCACCGGCCTCTCGCAGGGCTTCCCCGTGACGGGGAGCGACTCGCGCACGGCGGTCAACGCGGCCATGAAGGGGCGCACGCAGCTCGTCGGCGTGGTCGCGGCCGGGGTGGTGCTGGTGTTCTCGCTGTTCCTCACGCCGCTGCTGGCGAAGCTGCCGCTGGTGACGCTGGGGGCCATCGTCATCGTCGCGGCGGTGTACCTGCTGGAGGTGAAGCCCATCCTCCGGCTCTGGCGCGTGCGGCCGGTGGAGGCGGTGCTCGCGGTGGTGACCATGCTGGGCGTGCTCTTCCTGGGCATCCTCCATGGCATCCTCATCGCGGTGGCGCTGTCGCTGGTGGACCTCATCCGCCGCGCGGCGCACCCGCACGACGCCGTGCTGGGCGAGCGCGAGGGCATGCCCGGCTGGCACGACGTGGAGGGCCACGCGGACGCGGAGACGATTCCCGGCCTCGTCGTCTACCGCTTCGACGCGCCCCTCTTCTTCGCCAACGCCCGCTTCCTGCGCGAACAGGTGCACCGGCTGGTGGCTGATTCGCGCCACCCGGTGCAGTGGTTCGTGCTGGACGCGTCCTCCGTGTTCGACCTGGACATCACCGCGGCGGAGAGCCTGGAGAAGGTGCGCCACGACCTCACGGACGAAGGCCTCGTCTTCGCCGTGGCCCAGGCGCGCGCGCCGATGCGCCGGACGTTGAAGCGCTCCGGACTGGCCGCGCGGATTGGCGAGGACCGTCTCTTTCCCACCGTGGGCGCGGCCGTTCGCGCCTACCTCGAATCGCGAGACGACGCGCGGACCGCCTGGAGCGGCGAGTCCGTCTCCTCGCCACAGGTGCACTGACGCCATGACGCCAATCCAATCCAAGGCCCGAGTGGGCGCGGTGACGGGCGCGGTGACGGGCGCGGTGCTGGGACTGCTGCTGTCCGTGCCGGCGCTGGCGCAGGACGCGCACTACACCACGCGGCAGTTCGGCAACCGGGCGTGGCTGTTGGGCGGCGCCTTCGTGGGCAACCCGAATGACATCAGCGCCGTCTATTACAACCCCGGCGCGCTCGCGCTCCTGGGTTCGCCGGAGCTGGAGCTCACCGGCAGCGTGTACGAATACACGCGCCTGAAGGTGGAGGACGGGCAGGGCGAGGGGAAGGACCTGTCCGACTCCAACGTGGACGTGCTGCCGTCGTTGATCGCCGGCTCGCTGCGCTTCGGGTTCCTGGGGAAGTCCCGGATGGCCTACTCGCTGCTCACGCGCCAGGGCTTCTCCTACAGCCTGCAGTCGCGCGGCACGCGGCCAGGCACGGACCTGGCCGGCGTGCAGGGGCTGGACTCGCTGTCCACGGACGTGCGGCTGGACCAGACCGTGAGCGAGTTCTGGACGGGCGTCTCCTGGGCCTACCCCGTCACGGAGCACCTGGGCCTGGGCCTGACGCCGTTCGTCGCGACCCGGCATCACGAGCTGCGCTTCCAGACGCAGGCGCAGGGCTCCGGTGCCGCCGGCCAGCAGCTGCTGGCGACCCTGGGCCGCGACCTGGAGTTCGACCACGTGCGGGTGCTGTTGAAGCTGGGCGCCAGCTACCAGCACGGCCCCTGGGCCGTGGGGCTCACCGTGACGACGCCCAGCCTGTCGCTCTGGGGCCGGGGCTCGGTGGGGTTCGAGCGCGCCGTCCTGTCCCAGGGGGTGGACACGAACGCGCCCGCGCCCGTGTTCGACTTCCAGGAGGACCTGCCGGCGCACTTCCGCAACTCCTGGTCCGCGGCGCTCGGCGTCAGCCGGAGCTTCGGCGAGTCGACCGCGGTGTACGCGTCCCTGGAGGGCTACGCGCGCGTCTCGTCCATCACCCTGGTGGACGCCGAGCCCATCGTGCCGCGCGGCACCACCGAGTCCCTCAACGGAGACTACGCCTTCGCGCTCAAGCCGCTGCTCAACGGGGCGCTGGGCGTGGAGCAGGCGCTGGGGGACCGGGTGCGGGTGTATTTGAGCGGGCACACGGACTTCAGCGCGTTGGATCAGACGCAAGCGACGAACGCGCTGGTCGGGGGCTGGGACCTGTACCACGTGGCCTCGGGCATCCACTTCGTGCTGGGCCGCTCCCGCTTCACGCTGGGCGGCGACCTGGCGTGGGGAAGCAAGCAGACCGCTCGCTTCGCGGAGACGCTCCAGCAACTGGGCCTGTCCACCCCCATGCGAACCCAGGACGTCCACTTCTTCCAGGCCACGCTGCTGGTGGGCGCCAGCTTCTCGTTCAAGGACTCGAAGGCCACGAGCGGCAAGGGCGCCGTGGAGGAAGTCCCCAAGGCGGACTCTCCATGACGCCAGGGCACGACGGCGTGGTGGACGAGGAGGCGGCCTCCGCCTTCCTGCTGGACCTGGCGAAGGCGTTGCACCTGGCCTACCAGCCGTCGCTGCTGGTGGAGGCGCGCGTGTGCCGGGCGGCGAAGGCGTGGGGGCTGGACGTGGAGGTCTTCACGCTCCAGAGCCTGGCGATGACGGAGGTGGTGTCCTCGCGGAGTACACACGTGGCCTTCGAGAGGCTGCCCTTCGACCCGCACTGGAACCTGGGCCGGGCCGCGGCGCTCCTGCGGCTGGCGGAAGCCATCCCCGAAGGGCGCGTGCGGCTGCCCGAGGCCCGCGCGGAGCTGGACCGAATCCTGACCACGCACGCGCCCTATCCCGAGTGGCTCGTGTTCGTGGCCTACGGCGTCTATGGCGCGGCGGTGGCGGCGCGGGTGGGCGG
>NZ_RAVY01000308.1:0-7482 GCF_003611625.1 Corallococcus sp. CA054B | reverse complement strand
GTGTGGGGCGGATGGGCGTGGGGGCTGGGGACCTTCGTGGGCATCCCGCCGCTGGCGCTGTTCACGCTGTCGTTCGCGGAGCGCTGGGACGCCATCCGCCATGACCTGGAGCTGTTCTTCACGCTGGGCAACCGGAAGCGCCTGAAGGCCCGGCTGCTCGCGGAAGGGGAGCGGCTGGCGGGCGAGGTGGAGCGGCTGGCGGAGGAGTACCGGCCGAAGCTCGACGCGCCCGTCGCGAGGTAGCAGGCGGACCGGAAGATCCGCCGATGCCGTCGAAAGCCCCGCCCTCCTGCCGGGCCCGGCCCGGTCGTTAGGTTCCTTCTCCAAGGGAATCAACACGAGGAGCAGGGCAATGGCGGCATACGACGTGGTCATCGTGGGAGGCGGCCCTGGCGGGCTCAACGCCGCGCTGTATCTGGGACGCGGGCGCAAGAAGGTGCTGCTCTGTGACGCGGGCACGCCGCGCAACGCGGCGGCGGAGCACATGCACGGCTTCGGTTCGCGCGACGGCATCCCGCCGCCGGAGTTCCGGCGCATCAGCCGCGAGCAGCTGAAGGCCTACCCCAACGTGGAGGTGCGCGACACGCGCGTGGGCTCCGTGGAGAAGCACGAGGGCGGCTTCCGCGTGGCGCTGGGCGACGGCACGTCGGTGGAGGCCCGGCGCCTCCTGCTGGCGATGGGCGTGGTGGACGTCATGATGGACATCCCCGGCTACAAGGAGCTGTGGGGGCCCAGCATCTTCCAGTGTCCCTACTGTCACGGCTGGGAGGTCCAGGACCAACCGTTCGCCATGCTGGCGAAGAACCCGCAGTACCTGGACGGCGCCCCCATCATCCAGAACTGGTCCAAGGATCTCATCGTCTTCACCCACGGCGCCTTCGAGGTGCCACCCGAGCAGCGCGAGAGGCTCCAGGCCCTGGGCATCCCCCTGGAGGAGCGGAAGCTCCGCGCGCTGCATGGCAGGGACGGGCGCCTGGCGGAAGTGGAGCTGGAGGACGGGACGCGCATCGCCCGGAGCGTGATGTTCTCCGCGCCGCCGCAGAAGCAGCACGAGCTGGTGACGCGGCTGGGGCTCGAGCTGGATGACCTGGGCTACGTGAAGGTGGGCCCCACGGGCGAGACGTCCGTGCCCGGGGTCGTGGCGGTGGGGGACATGACGACGCCAATGCAGGCGGCCATCGCGGCGGCCAGCGCGGGCACCATCGCCGCGGCGATGATGAACCACGCCCTCATCCTGGAGGACGCGGACCGCCGCTACACGCAGGTGACAGGGAAGCCCGCCCCCTCACGGCAGAAGGCGCATTGAGCGAGCGCCGCGTCAGTGCGCGGACGGCGCGCAGTGCTGCTTGCGCCACGCGGCGGGCGTGAGCCCCTCCGCGCGCCGGAACAGGCGGATGAAGTGCGTGGGGTCCGCGTAGCCCACGCGCTCCGCGATGATGTCCACGCGCTCGTCCGTGGACATCAGCCGCCGCCGTGCCTCCGCCATCCGGCCGGAGATGATCCACTCCACCACGCTGCGGCCCGTGGCCTGCTTCACCGCGGTGGTGACGTGCGCGGGGGAACGGCCCACGGCGGCGGCCACCTCGCGCAGCGAGATGGGCTCCAGGCAGTGCCGTTCAATGAACGTGAGCGCATCCCCCGCGAGCGACGCCCGCGACTCCACGGGCGTCCAGGTGCTGGAGCGGGCCACCTCCGCGAGCACCAGGGAGAAGAGGCTGCGCGTCACCTGCTCCCCCAGCGCGCGGTGCGGTGCGCGCGTCTCCGCGTGCAGCTCCGACAGCAGCCGCACCAGGTGCTCCTGGCGCCCGGACGGAATCGGCACGACGGCGGAAGCGCCCTGGCGCACGCGCTCGAAGGGCGCCAGCAGCGGTCCCACCTCCGTGTGCGTGAAGGCGGACGGATGGAACCCGAGCCCCCAGACCTCCGCCCGCTCGGCCGCCACCGTGCGGTGCTTCTCACCCGCGGGGATGAGCATCACGTCGCCCGCGGACACCGTCAGCCGGGTGCGCTGGTCGATGACGGCCTTCCCGCCCGTGTAGAGCGCGAGCACGGCCTGCGGATGCGAGGCGGCATGGGGGGAGGGCGCCTGCTGGGCATGACCGCAGGCGACGACCAGGGTGCTCGAAGGCGTATCCCAGACGTGCACCGGGTGTGAATGCGCGACCGTCACGAACGCCTCCGCTTCCTTCCCCGGCGAGCAGTGAACCTGCTCGCGTGAACCGAATGGGGCCTTGGATGCATTCCGGGCCCCGGCGTTTCGAACGAGGGCAGGTCAGCCCTGCTGCTGTGCGCGGGGCACGGCGTCCCGGAACAGCCGCGCGCCCAGCAGGAGCGCCAGTCCGCCCAGCAGCACCGGCACCGCGTTGATGGCGATGGCGGTGTGGAGGCTGGCCATGTCGGCGATCTGCCCGATGAGCGTGGGCGAGATGGCGTCGCCCAGCATGTGGATGCACAGCACGTTGAGGCCCATGGCGAAGGCGCGGAACGCGGGCGGCACGCAGTTGACGATGGCCGCGTTGATGGGCCCGCTGTTGAGGAAGATGAGGAACTGCGCCACGCCTATGGCCGCGAACGTGAGCGTCGTGTCCTTCAGGTTCACCGCCAGGTACATGCACGGCGCCGCGAGCAGCAGGCCGATGCCGGACAGCCACAGCCCGCCGCCCGCGCGCTTGCGGTCCATCTTGTCGCCCAGCCATCCACCGGCCACGGTGCCCGTGAGGCCCGCCACCGCCGTGATGGCGCCGAACACCAGCCCCACGCGGCCCGGGTGCTCCAGCCACAGGTGCCGCTCACGCACCAGGTACGTGGGCATCCAGAACGCCAGGCCGCCAATGGAGAACGTCATCAGCGTGTAGCCCGCCGTCGTGGCCCAGAAGGCCATGTTGCGGCCCAGCCCCTTGAGGCCCTCCATGAACGGCAGCTTCACCGCCGCGTCCGGCCCGTCCATGGCGCCGCGCTGGGGCTCCGGCATGAAGAAGGCCATGGCGCCCAGCACGAGCCCCGGCACGCCGCCCGCGAAGAACGCCGCGTGCCACGAATACGTCTGCGTCAGCCACCCGCCCAGGCCGTAGCCCATGGCGGAGCCCACCGGGATGGCGATGTAGAAGTACGACAGCATCCGCGTGCGCTGCTCGCGCGGATACAGGTCGGAGATGATGGACGGCGCCACCGCGCCATAGCCCGCCTCGCCAATGCCAATCACCGCGCGCGCCAGCAGGAGCGCCGTGAAGCTGGACGCAAGGCCACTGGCCCCCGTGGCCAGGCTCCACAGGACGACGCCGCCCGCCACCAGCAGCCGGCGGGGGATGCGGTCCCCCAGGAAGCCGCCCAGGGGCGACGCCAGCATGAACACGACGATGAAGACGGTGCCCAGCAGGCCGGACTGCGCGTCGTTGATGCCGAAGTCCTTCTGAATCTCCGGCAGCGCGACGGCGATGATGTACCGGTCGAGGTAGTTGACCAGGTTGATCAGCGTGAGGATGAACAGCGCGTAGCCCGCGCGCACGGACTGCGTGGCGTGCGAGCTGGACGGAGCGACGGGGGAGGAGGCGTTCATGAGCGAGAGGAGCCGGAGCCGAAGCGGTGTGCCAGGAGGCCCCAGCGCAGGCCGCGGTCGCTCACGCGGCACGCATCCAGGCCCAGCGCCCTCACCGCTTCACGCAGGATGAGGGCACCCGCGGGGATGACGTCCGCGCGCTTGGGCTGGAGGCCCGGCAGCGTCCGCCGCGCGTCCAGGGGCATGGCGCACAGCCGGTCCGTGAGCGCGTCCAGCTCGCCCCGGGACAGCGTGCCGCCATGGACCGCTTCCGCGTCGTAGGTCGCCATCTGGTGCTGCACGGCGAACAGCGTCGTCACCGTGCCGGCCACGCCCACCAGCATCGCGCCGGGGGGAGGCGGGGGCAGGGCGGAGAAGGTGTCGCGCAGGTGCGCCTCGATGGCGCCGCGCTCTTCGGGGGACAGCGGGTCGGTGCGCACGTAGCGCTCCGTGAGCCGCACGGCGCCCACGTCGAAGCTGTGACGGAAGGCCACCGTGCCGGCGTCGCTGCCGTAGATGAACTCCGTGGATCCACCGCCAATGTCCACCACCAGCAGCGGCCCCGCGGCCTCGCTGGAGAAGTCCTGGGCCACCGCGGCGAAGGACAGCTGCGCCTCCATCTCCCCGGGGATGATCTCCACCGTCACGTCCGCGCGGGCCTTGGCCTGGGCGATGAAGTCCGCGCCGTTCTTCGCGTCGCGCGCGGCGCTGGTGGCGGACACGGCGATGGCCTCCGCGCCCAGCTCGCGGGCCTCGTTGGCGAAGGCCACCAGCACGGCCAGCGTGGCCTCCATGCCTTCGGAGGACAGCACGCGGCTGGTGTCCACGCCCCGGCCCAGGCGGGTGATTTCGGCGCGCTCCACCACGGCCTGGAAGCGGCCGTCCGGCTGGCGGTCCGCCACCAGCAGCAGCACGGAGTTGGTCCCGATATCGATGGATGCGAAGCGAGGCATGCCGCGAACACTACTCAACGCAGCAGCGCTTCCAAAGCACGCACCAGCGCCTCGTAGTCCGCGGCGGTGTTGTAGAGCTGCGCGGACAGCCGCAGGTGCCGCTTGGGCGCCCGGGGCCAGGCGGTGACGGGGATCTCGATGTGGTGCTCCTCGAACAGGCGCACATGGAGCGGGTCCACGTAGAGCGGCGGCTCGGGGCGCTCCGGGAAGCCGTCCGGCAGGGCCACGCACGCCATGCTGCCCACCATGGACTCCGGGCACAGCGGCGCCGCGTTGCCCAGCTTCGCGTCCAACCTCCGCCGGGCGGCCAGCACCTTCTCCCGGTTGGACTCCATCACCTCCGGCCACCCGCCCGGAACGAGTCCCGCCATGAAGCGGATCACCGTGGGGATGCACAGGAAGGGCGTGGGGTCCACCGTGCCCACCCAGTCGAACTCCAGCCGGAAGCGCGAGCGGTCCGAGCGCGGCGAGTTGTGCCCGTGGCTCACCACCATGGGCTTGAAGTCCGGCTGCAGGTCGCGGCGCACGTACAGGAACGCGGCGCCCTTGGGCGCGCACAGCCACTTGTGGCAGTTGCCCGTGTAGTACGCCGCGCCCAGCTCCTGGAGCGCCAGCGGCACCATGCCCGGCCCGTGCGCGCCGTCCACCAGCGTCTCCACGCCCTTCTCACGCAGCCTGCGCACCAGCTCCGCCAGCGGCATCACCAGCGCCGTCTGGCTGGTGATGTGATCCACGAGGAGCAGTCGCGTGCGCGGCGTCACCTGCGCCATCACCGCGTCCACCACCGACTCCGGCGACGTCACGGGCCAGGGCAGCTTCGCCACCACCACCTTCACGCCCTTCTCGGCGGCGGCCACGTCCAGCGCGTTCCTGGACGCGTTGTATTCGTTGTCGGTGGTGAGCAGCTCGTCGCCGGGCTGGAAGCGCAGGTTGCGCAGCACGGTGTTCACGCCCGTGGTGGCGTTGGGCACGAACGCCAGGTCGTCCGGGTCCGCGCCCACGAACGCCCCGAGCGCGGCGCGCGCCTCGTTCAGCAGCGGCTCCAGCTCCCGAGCGAGGAAGCGCACGGGCTCCGCTTCCAGCCGGGCCCGCAGCTCCGACTGGTGCTGGAGCACCGGCTTGGGGCAGGCGCCGAACGAGCCGTGGTTGAGGAAGACGACCTGGGGGTCCAGCCCCCAGTGGGTCTTGTGGGCGGGGAGGGGAGCGCTCATGGAGCGCGCAATGCACTCCGGCGCGTCCCCCCTGTCAACGTCACCCGCCGTGACGGACTACTTCGCCGCCGGGGCGGTGCCCCAGTCCGGGGTCAGCCAGTTGCCCTTCTCCATGGGCAGCGGCACCTGGTTGTTGCCCTCGGAGGTCATCACCCACAGGTGCGCGCCGCCGTTGCGGTTGGTGCTGAAGATGATGAGCCGGCCGTTGGGGGAGAAGGTGGGCTCCTCGTTGTTGCCCTGGTCCTGCGTCAGGCGCGTCACCTTGCCCGTGTCCACGTTGACGGTGAAGAGGTCGAACGCGTTGCGCTCGTCGCGAGCGGTGAAGGCGATGAGGTCCCCGCGCGGCGACCAGTCCGGCGTCTGGTTGTAGTTGCCCTGGAAGGTGAGCCGCTTCACGCCGGAGCCGTCCGCGTTCATCACGTACACCTGCGGGCTGCCACCCCGGTTGGACACGAACGCGATGCGCTTGCCGTCCGGCGACCAGGTGGGGCTGGTGTTGAGGCCGTAGGGCGTGTCCGTGACGGCCTTCGCGCCGGAGCCGTCCGCCGAGGCGACGTAGATCTGCGCGCTCTCACCCTCCGCCAGCGCGTAGGCGATGCGCTTGCCGTCCGGCGAGTACGCCACGCCCGTGGCCATCTGGCCTTCGGTCACCAGCGGCTTCGCCTCGCCGCCGGGGGACTGCACGTAGATGTCCGGCCGGTTCTTCCGGTAGGACGTGAAGGCCACCTGTCCGGACGGGCTGAGCGTGGGGAGGATGTGCGTGCCGCCCTTGGTGAGCGCCTGCGCGTTCATGCCGTCCCAGTCCGCCACGTACACGTCGCGGTTGGCGCCCGCCTTGCGCACGTAGGTGATGCGCGACAGGAAGGGGCTCGGCTCGCGGGTGAAGTGCCGGTAGAGCGCGTCCGCCAGCGTGTGCGCCAGCTGCCGGGGCTCGCCGGCCGGCGCGTCCTTGGCCACCTTCAGCTCCTCCTTGCCCGTGGCCACGCTGAACAGGCGCAGCTCGCCGCGCAGCGCGCCGCCGTCCTGCGCCAGCGACACCTTCACCAGCGACTCCGCGCCCACGTCCGCCCAGCGGCTGAAGTTGATGCTGCCCGCCGTCATGCCTTCCTTGGCGTCCGCGGTGAAGCCCGCGCGGTCCAGCACCTGGAAGATGCCGGAGGCGGTGAGGTCGTACGTGAAGGCGGTGTCGAAGGACTGCGCGGACTTCTTGTCCGCGCCCTCCTGCAGCACGGGCGCGGGGGCCGCGAGCGGCAGCGGGCGGAAGTTCGCGCCGGAGATTTCGATGACGGGCGCCTGCGCGAGCGCCAGCGCGGGAACGAGGAGGAGCGACAGCAGGAGGGCTTTCATGGGCTGAACACCAGGACGACGCCGTTCTTCTGGAGCGCGTCGCGAAGCGCATCGGGGGGAGGAGAGAAGGGGGATGCCTTGCGCACGGCGGCCACCACCGCCGCGTCGAACAGCTCGTTGCCGCTGGCCTTGGCCAGGCTCACGTCCAGCACTTCGCCCGCGCGGCCCAGCTTCATGGCCACCTGCGCCTTGAGGTACAGGCGCTCCGCGTCGGGGATGGTGTCCGCCACGTTGTAGTGACGGCGCACCTGGGACTTCAGAAGACCGTAGTACCGCTCGCCCTCCGCCACCGCGGAGTCACCGTCCGGGTCGCCGTCCTCGGCGCCTTCCAGCTCCTCCGGCTCCGTGGGCCTGGCGGACTTGTCGAACGCGCCGAAGAGCTTCTTGCGCCGGTCCTCCGCGGTCGCTTCCCCCTTCTGGGGCGCGGGGGCCGGGG
>NZ_RAVY01000307.1:0-7565 GCF_003611625.1 Corallococcus sp. CA054B | reverse complement strand
CGCCCGCGCCCGCCACGCAAGCGGGTGGCGCCACCACCGCCCCGCCGGGGCCACCGCCGGAGGGCAGCATCCTCATTGGCGAGGTGGGCAGCCTCACCGGCTCCGAGGCCACCTTCGGCATCTCCGCGCGCAACGGCATCGACCTGGCGCTGCAGGAGGCCAACGCCGCGGGCGGCGTGCGCGGCCAGAAGCTGGTGGTGCGCGTCTACGACAGCCAGGGCCGGCCGGAGGAGGGCGCCCAGGCCGCCACGCGGCTCATCGCGCAGGACAAGGTGGTGGCGCTGCTGGGCGAGGCCGCGTCGTCCGTGTCCATGGCCATGGCGGACAAGGCGCAGGCGGCGAAGGTGCCCATGATCACGCCCACCTCCACCAGCCCGGAGGTGACGAAGAAGGGCGACTACATCTTCCGCGTCTGCTTCATCGACCCGTTCCAGGGCCTGGTGATGGCGAAGTTCGCGCGGGAGAACCTCAAGCTCGACAAGGTCGCGGTGCTCACGGACAACAAGAGCGCCTTCTCCGTGGGACTGGCGGACGTCTTCCACCAGAAGTTCAAGGAGTTCGGCGGCACCATCGTCGGCAACGAGAGCTACTCCAAGGGCGACACGGACTTCCGCGCGCAGCTCACGTCCATCAAGAACATGAAGCCGGAGGCGGTGTTCGTCCCGGGCTACTACACGGACGTGGGCATCATCGCGAGGCAGGCGCGCGAGGTGGGCCTGCGCGTGCCGCTCCTGGGCGGTGACGGCTGGGACTCCGACAAGCTGTACGAGCTGGGCGGCTCCGCGCTGGAGGGCAGCTACTTCTCCAACCACTACTCGCCGGACAACCCGGACCCCGTCGTGCAGAACTTCCTGAAGAAGTACAAGGCCGCCTACGGCAGCGTGCCGGACAGCGTGGCGGTGCTGGCGTACGACGCCGCGCGCCTGCTGGTGGATGCGATGAAGCGCGCGCCGGACACGTCCGGCCCCGCGCTGCGCGACGCCATCGCGGCCACGAAGGACTTCCCGGGCGTGGCGGGCACCATCAACCTGGACGCCAACCGCGACGCGGTGAAGCAGGCCGTGGTGATGAAGGTGGAGGGCGGCAAGGCGGTGTTCGTCACCACCGTGGAGCCCTGAAGCCGCTCCGGCCGCCCGTCCCCGGCGTCAGGGGATGGGCGACTGGATGATGTAGTAGATGGACTGGAAGTAGGTGTTGAGGGCCCGCAGCAGCTGGACGAGGAACGGCCAGCTCAGCACGGTGAAGCCGAAGAACGCCGCCGTGATGACGCCGTACTCCGACATGGCCTGGCCGCGCTGGAGGGCCCGCTTCAGGCTAGTGCGCGTGTTCTTCACCGGGCGCCTCCATCTTCGTGTCGCCACCACCGCCCTTCTTGCCGGTGCGGCACTGGTTCATGCACTTGTCGCGCGCCTGGCCGGCGACCTTCACGCAATAGGGGATGGCGTTCTTCGCCTTCTCCTTGCACACCTTCTCGAACTTCGCCTTGTCTTCCGCGCAGCGGCGCTCGCAGCTGGCGCCGGCGAAGGCCCGCGGGCCCCACAAGAGCGCGCCCGCGCCCAGCGACAGCATCAGGACCTGCTTCTTGAAACGGGTCATCGTTCCCTCTCTCCGTGCCGGGCTCATGGCGCGGCCTGGGACCGCATCAGCGACAGGTGGAAGTCCACCACGTGCTGCGCGGAAGGTTGCCGCAAGGAGGCCTGTCCGCGCAGCCCCGGGCGCGTCAGGGTCAACTCGGTTTCCTGGAAGCCCGCCTGGCGGGCCTCCGACACGCTCCAGCCCTGGTCCCGCAGCTGGGCGCGGTAGGCCTGCTCCACGTCGGGGAGCTCCGCGTCCGGCACCCGGCCGGACACGGTGACGTTGGTGGCGCCCTCCATCCGCAGGGACAGCGACGCGATGTCCTGCAGGTTCCGGGGCACCGGGATGCCCGCGGGCACCCGGCCCGCGCGCTCCAGGTAGTTGCGCATGCGCGCGGAGGAGACGAAGACAATGGTTTCGCCGCTCTGGTGCAGCGTGGACATCAGCCGCACCTCGTCATCCTTGGGGACCCAGTAGCCCACGTAGCCGGCGTTGTCGTTGAAGCGCACGCCCACGACGGGCAGGCCCTCATCCAGGAGGAACTTGCGGTAGTGCTGCAGCACCTGGTCCGACGAGTCCTGCGTGGAGAACCACGCCACCGCGATGGGCGTGTCCGGGCCCAGGTAGTCCGCAGCCAGCGCCTCCGGACGGCCGCCGTTGGGATAGGGCGGGAAGTACGACAGCGTGCGCGCGAGGATGGCCTCATCCCGCTTGGAGCGGCCCGGGGTGCGCTGCGCCGCCTGGTCCAGCTCGTCCGCCGCGGCCTCCGCCCGCTCCAGCCGCGTGCGGGCGCCGCCGTAGCGCGCCTCCTCCCAGCCCATGCCGATGAGGATGCCCGCCACCGCCACCGACACCAGCACCGACGCGGTGCGGAAGGCGGGATGCGAGACCCACTCCTTCAGCACGACTCCGGATCCTTGCACCCCATGTACCACTCACCGCGGTCCGAGTGCTTGTAGGTGTCCTGGTTCTTGTCGTTGTCCCAGTCGCGCCACTCCTGGTTGAAGTAGCGGGTGCTGCCCTCCTGGTTCACGGTGTTGGCCGGGGTCTGCATGTTGGCCAGGTGCGGGTGGATGGACAGGTACGGGTCCTCCGGAGAGTCCTCGAAGGCGTACAGCATCATGCTGTCCAGCAGGTCCTCGGTGAGCGCGGACCGGAAATCCTGCATGTTGCCGCGCATGGACTGATAGCCGGGCTGGACCTTCGTGTAGACGAGCTCCGTGCGGGCATACATCTCACCGCTGGAGTCCGACGGGGAGATGTCCGCGTCCTCCGTCAGCGCCCACGTGTCCGTGATGATGGCCATGCGCTGCTCCTTGAGGAAGTACGCATTGCCGTCCTCGCCGCCCGTGCCCTGCTGGGCGTTCTCGTGGACCTGGGCCACGCCCTCCTGCTTCCAGTTCTTCTTGGTCAGCTTCTCGTTCTTGCTGAACTCCGGCAGGAACTCCTCCGGCAGCAGGTAGTTCTCCACCACCGCGCGGGCGGAGCACTGGATGAGGCCGCCGTTGGAGAACTGGCTGCGGTACTGGCCCGCGATGCCTCCGCCCAGCGACCCGGCGCCGTTGTCCGGCGCCTCGCACGTCACCTGCTTGGCGTTGCTGTTCATCCAGCACACGTGGGCGACGACGGCCAGGTGGTGGTCCGTGTCCTCGCAGTCCGCGTAGTTGCTGCCGGACATGACGTCCGGCCGGTCGATGCCGGACTCGTGGTCGCAGTAGGTGAGGCGAGCGTTGTGCTGCACGTTGGAGCTGCCGCCCTGGGGGCCGGTGCCGCCGCCGCCGCTCTGCTTGAGCGCCTTGGTGTAGTCCTGCGTGGTGAAGTCCCAGATGGTCGTCACCGCCGCCTCCTGCGCGTCCAGCGAGTAGCGCAGGAGGTCATCCAGGAAGAGCGCGTACATGAAGATGGGGATGAGGACGATCATCGAGAGCGCCATCTCCACGGAGGCGGCGCCCCGGACGCGGCGGCTCTTCGGGTGCATGGCGCTCATAGGGCCAGGTCCTTGGCGCTGGCGAGGTCCGCCGCGTCGCCGTTGCCGGCGCGGTTGAGCACGCGCGCGGCCTCCTGGGCGGTGAACGGGTGCAGCTTCACGCGCCAGTAGGGGTTGAAGAGGCCCGGGGCCTCCTTCCAGCCGTTGGGCCCCAGGCGGTGGTAGTACACGAGCGCCTTGGAGAGCGCCGCGCCCTCGCCGGGCGCCAGCCGCAGCTGGCCATCCCCCTGGGCGCCGTGCGTGAGCGTGAAGGAGCCGCTGTCGTTGAGCTCCCAGGGCGCCTTGTCCTTGTCGCCCACGAAGAACTGCTTGGTGACGTAGCTGTAGACGTGCGGCTGGCCCCAGTCCGTGCTGGGGTCGTCGTTGGCGCGGAACTTCATGAAGCAGTTGCCGCTGCCCGAGCAGCTCATCAGGTCCTTGGTGTTGATGCCCTTGAACTCGTCGTGCTGGCCGCTGTGGGCGCCGCCAGGCTCGTGGCTGCCGCCGTTCTCGCTGCTCTCCACCACGGCCTTGTAGGTGCCCACGCCGAAGCCGTGGCGCCACTGAGACATGAGGGTGCCGTGCTCGTCCGCGACCACGACCTTGCCCTCGTTGCCGGTGACCTGGCCGGGGCCGTGGATGTTGCTCTTGGTCTGGGCGACCTTGGCCGTGCCCTGGTGGCCCATGATGACGTGCGTGCCCTCACCCGGGATGTCCTTGAGCAGGTCCCGGATGAAGTCGCTTTTGTAGTAGGTGGGCAGCCCGTTCATGATGACCGGGAGGCTGCGGTTGGCGGCCCAGCTGGGGCGCGAGGCGTTGGAGATCTCCGTCATCACCTGCGCGCGGGCCTTGTTGCTGGAGCCCTGGCGCTGGCAGTTCATCCCGTCCACCGCGCAGTCGAACTCCTCCGCGTTCAGCCCGCCCACGGACGAGTTGAGCGAGGACGCGCCGGGGACGCTGTAGTCGGTCAGGTCCGACAGGCTGGCGGACTGGCCGTCGCGCAGGGCGTTGCGCGCGGCGCGGTGCGCCGACTTCTGCGAGTCGTGGATGCCGTTGGCCATGGTGTTCAGGTCGTGGATGACCTTGTTGAACTTCTCCTCCACGTCCTTGACCTTGGAGTCGTAGTCACTGGCCTTGGAGCTGTAGTCCATGGCGATCATCAGCGCTTCAATCGCGTCGAAGCAGTGCTGGAAGTTGTAGGGCGGGCACTGCGCGACCTCCAGCGCGGCGATGATGAAGAAGCTCATCTGCCCGGCGCGCATCATGTCGCCGGTGGCGCTGGCGGCGGCCATGTAGCCGTGCGCGGACGTCATGCCCACGTAGGTGGACGCGATGGCCCGGTTGCTGGCCGCGTAGTAGTTGAGCGCGCGCGCCTCCACGACGCCCATGGAGTAGGCGAGCGCGTCGCTGTGCTGCTGCAGGCTCATCTTCTCCCGCAGGGCGTGGCTCAGGTTGAAGCTCAGCGTCGTCATCAACGCGAGCAACAGGAAGGACAGGCACGCGAGCACCAGGGCCTGGCCGCGCTTGGGCCGCAAGGTGGACCTCACGGTTCGAACGGGAAGATGCATTCGTTCTCCTCCGGAAGTTCCTTCTGGGTGAGGTAGAGGTTGGAGTGCATCCGCATGATGTACGTGGCGCGGATGGGCAGGATGTAGAGCTTGTTGTCCGCCGCGGAGTCGTACTTGGACATCTTCTTGACCATGAACTCGTTCCGGTCCGAGTCCTTGCCCAGGCGGAGCACGTACGGGAGGTCCCGGCCGCGCGCGATGTTGTAGATGACGACGTCCGCGAACGGGATGGGCAGGCGGTAGTTGAACGTCACCTGCACGCTCAGCTTGGTGCGCAGGCTGTCCGCCCAGCCCTGGTCACCGGAGGCGACCTTCGGATCATCGAAGTCCATCTCCTTGTTGCCGTGGGAGCCGGAGCCCAGGTCCCCCTTGAGGGGGTTGCAGATGGTGACCTCCGCGAACTTCAGGCCGGAGGCGTCCCCCATCTGGTTCTTGCCGATGTCGCCGGACTCGAACTTGGACTTGAAGTCGCCCGCGCTGGTGATGGGCTTGATGATCTCCGCGCCGCCGCTGGCGGCCGTGCTCACCATGGGCAGCAGCACCGCGAGGGCGGCCTTCTCCATGGTGGGGATGTCCGCGTTGTGGATGGAGCCGGCGCGCACGGCCTTGTAGGCCGCGTACTTCGTGAGGAGCCGGGCCTGGTGCATCAGTCCCAGTTGGAGGATGCCCAGCAGCATGAACACGAACAGGGGCAAGACGATGGCCGTCTCCACCGCCGCCTGGCCTGATTCGTTGCCGCGCCTCATGCTTCGCCCCTGTACTGAAAATACCCCAAGGTGGGAGGCTTCCCGACCCATTGTGCCGTTACCATACCGCCCGTAGGTTCGGCGGGAATCGGCCAAGTGGCCGGGAATGCAGGCCCGTCCTCCAGGCTTGCGGACATTATCGGGCTGGCCGGGGCCCGGGGTGCTTGACGCTGTGCGTATGCCATGGTTGGCACGGGCATTCGCGTTGAGGCGCAGGGAGATGAATCCATGAACTGGCACGTGGCGAAGCGAATGGGCGTGGCGTTGGCGGTGGCGTTGCTGGCGGCCTGCAGTGACGACGGCGAGGGCCCCACGCCGGACGGCGGCACCAAGACCGACGGGGGCACCAGCACCACCAAGTCCGCGGGCCCCGGCCTGGGAACCTCGAAGGAGACGCCGGCGGGGACGACGTTCGCGCTGCCGGCGGGGCTGACGCTGGAGAACCCCATCACCAGCTACACGCCGCAGGACCCGGTGGAGTGCGACGACATCTTCCCGGAGGACGCCAAGGGCAGCGGTGACGAGGTGACGCTGTGCCTCATCTTCCGCAACACCACGGGCGCGCCCATCACGCTGACGCTGCCGCCGGGGCTCATCTTCGTGTCGACGAACGACGACGTGCAGAACGGGCTGCTGGTGCAGACGGTCACCATCGAAGTGCCGCCGGGCGACCGCTTCTTCGTGCCGCTGTTCCTGTACTGCGCCAACCAGGACCGCTCCACCACGGGTCCGGACGACAAGTACGTCCTGGGCCCCACCGTCCAGTACAAGGAGTTCCAGGAGCTGTACTCCCTGCTCGCGGGCAAGACGCTGGAGGTCGAGGACGCCGCCGTCATCCAGGTGGCCGTCTCGCACCTGACCAACGGCGAGGGCCTGTCCGCGTCCGACCGCGCCGCCCTGCAGGCGCTGTAGGCACCGCCCCGTGTCCGGCGGCGGGCCTCTTCACCGCCGCCGGGCGATCTCCTGGATGAGCGCCACGTAGCGGCGCTGCTGGGGGTTCAGCTTGAAGGCCTTGCGCAGGGCGTCCTCCGCGAGCGCCCACTGGCCCTCGCCCCGGGCCACGTCGCCCAGGAAGGCCCAGCCCTCTTCCAGGCCGGGCTCCTGGCGCGTCAGCTCCTGGAGCTCCTGGAGCACCAGCCGGCCGTGCGCCTCCGGCTTCATGAGGTAGCGCGCCCAGGCGCGGTGGGCCTGGTACAGCGGCCGGGGGTCGATGTCGCAGGCGTATTCGAAGTACTCGAAGGCGCCCGCGAAGTTGCGCGCCTCCAGGCGGCGTTTGGCTTCGTCGAACTGGGTGGTGGCGTCCAGCAGGTCCGTGCGGATGCGGAACTGCTCCGCGGTGGAGGGCCGGCCGGTGTTGCTGCGCGCCTTCTCCCGGTGCGCCTGCCGGCGCTTCTTCCACAGCGCGTTCTGCTCCGGCTCCGACAGCGCGCCGTAGGCCCGCGCGTACGCGGCGAGCATCCCTTCCGCCTTCTCCTTCAGCTCCGAGGTCTGGAAGCGCAGCGGGGAGAAGCGATCCGCGGCGGCGAGGAACGCCTTGCGCAGCGCCACCGGCTGCACGTCCTCCGGCACGTCCAACAGGGCGAATGGATCCAGGCTGCGGTGGTTGAGGAACGCGCCCACGAGCGCGTTGCGCGCGGCCTCGTCCTCGTCCGCGAAGGGCGTGCCCGACGGTGCCTGGGCAGGCACGGGCACCGGTGTGGGGATGTCTCT
>NZ_RAVY01000306.1:0-7570 GCF_003611625.1 Corallococcus sp. CA054B | reverse complement strand
CGCCCACCGACAACACCGTGCGCTCCGGCCGCCGTCCCCCCGCCGCCGCGCCCGGAGCGCACGGTGTTGTCGGTGGGCGAGCTCACCCGGCAGATCAAGCAGACGGTGGAGTCGCGCTTCCCGCGCGTGATGGTGCGCGGCGAGGTGTCCAGCTTCCGGGGCGCCAACGCGCGCGGCCACTGGTACTTCACGCTCAAGGACGCGGACGCCTCCATCGACGCGAAGGTGTGGGCGTCCATGGCGTCGCGGATCCGCTTCGCGCTGCGCGACGGCATGGAGGTGGTGGCCGAGGGCAGCGTGGACCTGTACGAGCCGCAGGGCCGCTACAGCCTCATCGTGTCCCGGCTGGAGCCGGTGGGCGAGGGCGCGCTGGCGCTCGCGTTCGAGCAGCTCAAGCAGCGGCTGGCGGCGGAGGGGCTCATCGGCGACCGGCGCGTGCGGCCGCCCCGGCCCGTGCCGTTCCTGCCCCGGCGCATTGGCGTCGTCACCAGCCGCACCGGCGCGGCGCTCCAGGACTTCCTGCGCGTGCTGCACTCGCGCAACCCCCGGCTGGGCGTGCTGCTGGCGGACGCGCGCGTGCAGGGGGAGGGCTCCGCGGAGGACGTGGCGCGGGCCATCGAGCGGCTGGGCCGCACCGACGTGGACGTCATCGTCGTGACGCGCGGCGGAGGCTCCGTGGAGGACCTCTGGACGTTCAACGAGGAGCGGGTGGCGCGCGCCATCTTCGCCTCGCCGGTGCCGGTGGTGTCCGCCATCGGCCACGAGATCGACTTCACCATCTCCGACTTCGTCGCGGACCTGCGCGCGCCCACGCCCAGCGCGGCGGCGGAGCGGCTGGCGCCGGTGCTCGCGGACCTGGAGCTGACGCTGGCCACGCAGTCCGGCCGGCTGCGCCGGGCCATGGAGCGCCGGGTGCTGGAGCTGCGCCAGAGCCAGGGCCAGCTTCGCGCGCGGCTGCCGGATCCTCGCCGCGAGGTGAACCACCAGCGCCTGCACCTGTCCGAACAGGTGGAGGCGATGATGCGCGTGCTGCGCCCCCGCACGCGCGAGCACCGGGAGACGCTGCGCGCCTTGCAGGAGCGGCTGCAGCGGGCTCGGCCCCAGACGCGGCTGTCGGAGCAGCGGGCACACCTGCTCAAGCTGGCCATGCGCCTGTCAGAGGCGGCGCGCGCGGGCGTCACCCGGCGGCGGGGCGCGCTGGCGGACGCGCGGCTGGGGCTGGAGCGGCAATCCCCCACGGCGCGGGTGGCGGCCGAGCGGGCGAAGGTGGCCCAGGCGCGCTCGCGGCTCCTGGAGCTGCAGCGGGGCATGCTGGCGTCCGCGCAGACGCACTTCGGACGGTTGGGGGGGCGCCTGGACGCCCTGAGCCCCCTGAAGGTGATGTCCCGCGGCTACGCGGTGACGTTCCGCCAGCGGGACGGCGTCGTGGTGCGCTCCACGGCGGACGTGGCGGTGGGGGACGTGCTGGGCATCAAGCTGGCGGCCCACGGGGCGAAAACCCTGGGTGGGTGTGAAGAAATCGAAGCGACCGTTACCAGCCTGAAAGGCCCGGTGGACTGCTAGCGGGCCACCCTCTACATTCCGCGCCCCGCTCGGGGAGGTGGATGGCCGTGGCGAAGTCGGACAAGAACCCCAAGGTGGAGCCCGCTCCGGAGCAGTACGGGGACGTGGTATCGCGCCTGGAAGAGACGGTGGCGCGGCTGGAAAGCGGCGACCTGTCATTGGAAGAGTCGCTCAAGGCGTTCGAGGAGGGCATCCGCCTGGTCCGCCGGGGCGAGAAGCTGCTCACTGAGGCCGAGCAGCGCATCGAGCAGCTGCTGGTGGACGAGGACGGCCAGGACGTCGTGGCGCCGCTGGCGGTGGCGGCCCGGCCCGCTCCCCAGGCTGCCCCCCGGACGACCGCGCAGGCGCGTCCGCCACCGGAGGACGATGTCCCGTTCTAGGCATCAGCTGGGGAAGGGCGGAGGCCGGGCATGTCGAAGCCGAAGATTACGATTGTCGATGACGACCGCGACACGCGTGAGCTGCTCGCCGAGGCCCTGGGGGCCGAGGGGTTCGAGGTCATGTCCGCGGCCAATGGCCTGCGGCTCGTGGCGTCGCTGGAGCTGCACCGGCCGCACGCCATCCTCCTGGACGTGAACATGTCCTGGATCAACGGCTTCGAGCTGTGTCAGGCCGTGAAGCAGAACAAGCAGTTCCGGGACATCCCCATCATCTTCATCAGCGGGCGGGGAGACCCGGAGGACAAGCGGCGTGGCATGGAGGTCGGCGCGGCCGACTACTTCGTGAAGCCGCTGGAGCTGGACGCGCTCGTCAAGCGCATCCGCGAACTCATCCCCGCCGACGTGGCGAAGGAGCCCTGACGCCGATGGCCGCTTTCAACCTGGAACCCTTCATGCGCACCCAGCAGTCGCGGGTGGAGGCGCTCCTGCTCGAACGCGCGGACCGCCTGGGTCCCGCGGGCACGCCGCCCCGGCTGGCGGAGGCCATGCGCTACTCGCTGCTCGCGGGCGGCAAGCGCCTGCGCCCCGTGCTGTGCCTGGCCTTCGCGGACGCGGTGGTGAAGGCGAGCACCGACAGCGCCGTGGTGTTGGATGCGGCGTGCTCGCTGGAGTACGTGCACACCTATTCGCTGGTGCACGACGACCTGCCCTGCCTGGACAACGACGACCTGCGCCGGGGCCGGCCCACGAACCACAAGGTCTACGGCGAGCCGCTGGCGCTGCTGGCCGGGGACGGGCTGTTGACGGAGGCCTTCCACGTGCTCGCCGGAGGGCCGGAGCCGGTGCGCGGCATCCTGTGCGCGGAGCTGGCGCGCGCGGCGGGCGCGAGCGGGATGGTGGGCGGACAGGTGCTGGACATCGCGGCGGACCGGGCCGCGGCGCTGGACTACCTCCTGCGGCTGCACCGGATGAAGACGGGCGCGCTCATCCTCGCGGCGTGCCGGATGGGCGTCCTGGCGGCTGGCGGCGACGCGGCGGCGCTCGCGAGCGCGGTGACGTACGGTGAGGCGGTGGGCCTGGCCTTCCAGATCGCGGACGACGTGCTGGACGTGACCTCCAGCGCGGAGGCCATGGGCAAGCCGGTGGGCGCGGACGCGGAGGCCGGACGCTTCACCTTCCCGGCGGTGGTGGGGCTGGACGAGTCCCGCCGCATGGCCGACGAGCTGGTGGCCCGCGCGGAGGCGGCGGTGCGCCCGTTGGAGGGCGTGGACGGTCCGCTGGCGGCGCTGGCGCGCTACTCGGTGGAGCGGAAGTCCTGATGTCGGACGTGCTGTCCGGTGTCGCGTCTCCCACGGATGTGCGCGCGCTCCCCGAGGACGCGCTGCCCGGCCTGTGCGAGGCGCTGCGCGAGGCCATCATCACCACGTGCGGACGCGTGGGCGGCCACCTGGGCGCGTCGCTGGGCGCGGTCGAATTGATCGTGGCCCTGCACCGCGTCTTCCACACGCCGCAGGACGCGCTCCTCTTCGACGTGGGGCACCAGGCGTATGCGCACAAGCTGCTCACCGGCCGGCGCGACCGGATGCACACGCTGCGGCAGGCGGACGGCATCGCGCCGTTCCTGGATCCGCGGGAGAGCCACCACGACGCGCTGGCGGCCGGGCATGCGTGCACGGCCATCTCCGCGGCGCTGGGCCTGCTCTCCGGCCGGCGGCAGCTGGGCCACACGGGCCACGTGGTGGCGGTGGTGGGCGACGGCGCGCTCACCGGAGGCCTGAGCTTCGAGGGGCTCAACAACGCGGGGGGCAGTCCGCTGCCGCTCGTGGTGGTGCTCAACGACAACCAGATGTCCATCAGCGCGAACGTGGGCGCCATCCCCGCGCTCCTGCGCACGCGCAACGCCCGCGCCTTCTTCGAGTCGCTGGGCTTCACCTACCTGGGCCCGGTGGACGGGCACGACCTGGGCGCCCTCACGCGGGCGCTGCGCGAGGCGAAGGCGTCATCGCGCCCGGTGGTGGTGCACGCGCTGACGAAGAAGGGGCGCGGCTTCCCGCCCGCGGAGGCGGACGAGCAGACGCGCGGCCACGCGATGGGGCCGTACGAGTGGCGCGACGGCAAGCTGGTGCGCTCGCGCGGGGGACGGCCCACGTACAGCGAGGCCTTCGCCCAGGTATTGGGCGACGCGCTGGAGCGCGACCCACGCGTGGTGGCCGTGACGCCCGCGATGCTGGAGGGCAGCGCGCTCACCGGCTTGAAGGTGCGCTTCCCGGACCGCGTGCACGACGTGGGCATCGCGGAGCAGCACGCGGTGACGTTCTGCGCGGGGCTGGCCGCGGCGGGCGCGAAGCCGGTGTGCGTCATCTACTCCACCTTCCTCCAGCGCGCGTACGACCAGATTGTCCATGACGTGTGCCTGCCGGGGCTGCCCGTCGTCTTCGCGGTGGACCGGGCGGGGCTCGTGGGCGCGGACGGCGCCACGCACCAGGGCTCATACGACGTGTCCTTCCTCCGGCCGCTGCCGGGCCTCACGCAGTGGGCCCCGGTGGTGGGGGAGGACCTGGGGCCCATGCTCGCCACCGCGCTCCAGGCCTCTGGGCCCTCCGTGCTGCGCTTCCCGCGCGGCACCTTGCCGGACCTCCCGCCGGAGCTGGCGCGGGAGGGGACGGAGGCTCCGGGACTCCCGATGCACGACGCGCGCGTGGGGGCGGAAGGGGCCAGGGACTCCGCGGCCTCGCGACTGACGCCAGCCGCGCTCCCCATTCCGGGCGCCCGCTGGTTGAAGCGCGTGGCGGGCTCGCGGCTGACATTGGTGACGCTCGGGCCGCTGGGGCTGGCCGCGCTGGATGCTGCCCGGTCCGAGCCGGACTGGAGCGTGCTGGACGCGCGCCGGGCGTGGCCCCTGGATGAGGCCGCGCTCCTGGAGGCCTCGGCGGGCGGGCACGTGGTGGTGGCGGAGGAGGGCACCGTCCGGGGCGGCCTGGGCAGCGCGGTGCTGGAGCTGTACGCGGCATCTGGCGTGTCCCCCCGGGTGACACTGCTGGGCATGCCGGACGTCTTCCTGCCGCACGGGGACGCGCGGGTGCAGCGCACGCAGCTGGGACTGGACGCGGCGGGCCTGCGGCGCGCGGGCCGTGCGCTGCTGGGAGAGGAGAGCCGGTGAAGCCGAAGAAGGAACGCCTGGACGTGCTGGTGGTGGAGCGCGGGCTCGCCGAGTCGCGCACCAAGGCCCAGGCGCTCATCCTCGCCGGCCAGGTGGTGGTGGCGGATCAGCGCGTGGACAAGCCCGGCTCCCTGGTCCCCGTGGAGGCCGAGCTGCGCCTCAAGGGCGAGGTGCTGCCGTACGTGTCGCGCGGCGGCCTCAAGCTGAAGGCGGCCATGGACCGCTTCGGCCTGGACGTGACGGGCCGCGTGGGCGCGGACATCGGCGCCAGCACCGGCGGCTTCACCGACTGCCTGCTCCAGCACGGCGCGGTGCGGGTGCACGCCATCGACGTGGGCTACGGCCAGCTGCATGAGAAGCTGCGCGTGGACCCCCGCGTGCGCTCCCGCGAGCGGGTCAACGCGCGCTACCTCACGGACGAGGACCTGCCGGAGAAGGTGGGCGTGGTCGTCATCGACGTGAGCTTCATCTCGCTCACCCAGGTGCTGCCGTCGGTGCTGCCGTTCCTCTCACCGGGGGGCCTGCTCATCGCCCTGGTGAAGCCCCAGTTCGAGGTGGGCCCGGAGCGCGTGGGCAAGGGCGGCGTGGTGCGCGACCCGGAAGCGCGGCAGGACGCCATCGACACCGTGACGGCGTTCGTGCGCGAGCACGGGCTCAGCGTGCGCGGGGTGATGGACTCACCCGTGCCCGGGCCCGCCGGTAACGTGGAAGCGCTCCTCGTCGCCGACAGGCCCTGAGGGCCGCCGTCACTTCTTGACGGCGCGGTACTCGGGCAGCGTCAGCGCCTGGACCAGGTTGTTGCCCAGGCGCATCCACAGCCGCCCGCTGTCATCCACGGAGCAGGACAGGCTGCTGGAGACCTCGTAGCGGAACAGCTCGCCCTGTTCGGCGGTGTCCACCGCGACGATCTCCTGGGGCATGGTGGGCAGGCCGGAGGAACCCGGGGGCGGGCCGGCCAGGATGTAGAACTCGGAGGTCGTGGCGCGGCCCATCTGGACCTGGAGGATCTGCAGCTGTCCGGACGCGTCCACGGAGGTTCCGCCCTTGTTGACGACAAGGCCGGTGTTGCTGTCCAGGAACCAGACGCGCTGCAGGCCCACGATGGCCAGCCGCGAGCCCGCCGCATAGGGGAACACGCCCTGGATCTCCACGGGGAAGAAGGGCGAAGCCCACTTGTACGCCGCGCCCTCGCAGCCATCCATGGAGGTCAGGCACGCCTGCACGCGCGCCTGGTTGTTGTTGAAGGGGAACGAGATGTAGATGACCGAGCCGTCGAGGTTGAACGCAGTGAGCGGGGGATGCTCCACCGCGCCCGTGAACTGCAGGATGGTGCGCTCACTGACCGCGGGATTGTTCGGATTGGCCCCCGGCCCCGTCTTGTTCGCGTCGACCGTGATCACCACCAGCTCCACCAGGAGCCCGGTCGACTCCTGGGGCACGCGCACGATGGGGATGAGGACCTGCTCGGCCCGCTGCTTCGCCGGCCCCACGGGCGCCCACAATCCCTGGTAGGTCCACTGGAAGGTGCCGCCCGACGCCGTGTGCTGGAGCCGCGACACGGAAGGACCGTCACTCACGAGCGCGTCGCCGTTGCTCATGACGGACAGGTTCATCAGTTTGTAGGACGGCGCCGTCTTGCCCGTGACGACGAAGTTCGAGTCCACGGCGATCGCGCCGACGCCCGGGGTCCACACCCAGCGCTTGTTGGTCGTCGGATGCAGTTCGGTGACGACCGTGGACGCGCTGCAGGGGATCTGCATCTCCAGGGTGTTTCTCACCACGCCCGTCGCGTCCACGCGGTAGAGCGTGCCGGTGCCCGTGGTGGTGTTGCCGCAGCCGATGAAGGCGGCGGTGTCGCCGCTGCCCTCGGCGGTGAAGAAGTCCGTCACCACCTGGCCGTTGGGGTCCGGATCCTTGATGACCTTCTTCACCGGCAGGAACGTGGCCGGCTGCGGCTGGGACGAGTTCGTCCGGCCGTCCGCGCACGTCGCCCGCGCGTTGAGCGACAGGTTCACGGCGAGCCCGCGGTCGTACTTGATCTCATTCGGGGCCAGCTCGAAGTCCATGGACCCACTGGTGTAGGGCACGGACTTCAGGAACGTGTCCCGGTCGTAGATGTCCACCCGGGACACGGCGTCACACCCGGACACGATGACCCGCACCGTCAGCGACGGGGCCGCCGTGTTGGGCTGCGGCACGGTGAGCGTCACCGTCGGCGGGTCCGGAGTGGGGGCCGGCTTCTCGCCACCACAGGCGGCGAACACGGAAGCACAGAGAGTCAGCGAGGCCAGGAGGGCCCGCGCCGCGAACGGGCGCGAAGGGACGGAGTGCATGGTTTCGCACTCTACCGCGCTCCCTCGGGAAGCGGGCGGGGCCACGTCCCAGGGCCCTTCCGCCGGAAGCCTGATCGCGAGAACCCCCAAAATCCCCTGCCGGCGCCCGCCCGCTTCCCGAGGGAGCGCGGTAG